>DASRUF010000054.1:0-7208 GCA_035655575.1 Bacteroidota bacterium
GCGAGATATAGCTTTCGTTGTTCATGCGTTTCTCCATAGGAGGAAATTCTTACGCGATCCGATGCGGCGTCTCTCAGGGTGTGAATGTATTTTTCTATATTGATATGGGATGAAAACCTGTAGCCGAGCTCATAGTCAAGAACTTGCTTTGGTGTTGGTACTGAGGCGTTGCGTTTTTCCTGTGCAATGATGAGATTGAAGAAGAGAACAACGAGAAGAAAAAAATGTTTCATGATTATTCCTTTTTTGATTTATATGCGATTGCTGAAATTTCGATTCGTGCATCTCGTGGTAATGCAGCTACCTGAACAGTGGCTCGAGCAGGGTAATTTCCTTCTTGAAAATATCCACCATAGATATTGTTCATGGTCGTATAATCAGCGATGTCTTTCAGATAAACAGTCGTTGTGACTACATCGGTTGAATCGTATCCCGTATTCCGTAATATACTCATGAGGTTATCCAGCGATTGCCGAGTTTCGGTTTCAAAATCTTTATTTTCGAGGACACCGGTGTTTTGGTTGATTCCGATTTGTCCTGACACGAAGAGGAAATTACCCAACTTCTGCGCGGGACTGTACGGTCCAACCGAGTGTGCATCGAGGATTGCCATGCGCTTCATAGCAGCACTCAGCTCGTCGCGAACAATGTCTCGAATTCGCTGCTCATTTACCTGACACCCGGCTACAACAATCAGGGCGCCGAACATAGATACAAACAATAGATTCTTTATCATCGCTATCTCCAGAATTTTAACATTTCGTTATGTATCACAGTTAATTGGTGATTGTCCAAAGGACTCCTTTGGAGAGTCATTGCCCCATTGTTTCATTGTCCGAAGGACTCCTTTGGAGAATCAATGAGTCAATGATTAAATGGTTCAATTACAACTTATATCCAATCTTTCGTAGGAAATCTTTCCGTGTCTTGATATCAGAGTCTGATTCTATCCCTTTAGATTTTAGTCCGTCGATGACGCCGAGGATTCCGCGGCCCTGTTCGGTCTCCGCAATAATTACTTGAACGGGATTTGCCGTGGCGCAGTAGATGTTGCAGACTTCTGGGAGCGATTTGATTGTGTTGAGGATATTGATTGGAAATCCTCCTTCCATGAACACAATGAAACAATGCCCGCAGCTAAGGCTCAATGCATTCTTTTGTGCAATCTCAGTGAGTTTTGGATCATTGCCTGTGTGGCGAACAAGCGCAGGTCCGGATGATTCACAAAAGGCAACGCCGAACTTCATATTGGGATTAGTCGAGACAATAGCTTCATGAATGTCCTCGATGGTCTTGATGAAGTGTGACTGACCAAGGATAAAATTCATATCACTGGGCTTATCGATTGAGACAATCTTCAGTTCCATAGATTACCATCCCGTAATGATATAGTGGATTATTGCTGTAATATTTTCTGCAGTTTTTTTAATGTATTTGTTCGGTGGGCTCCGCCCCAATAGATCGATTGACACAACGGGCATTGGAAAAACTCTTGAAAAGATCGATACGATTGTTCAGGGATTTTTCCTGCAATAATTGATTTCTCAACAGGGATGACTGCCGCATTACACTTGAGGCAACGCGTAAAGAGATTATTCTTTGTGTCCAACCCAAAGTGATCGATAACGCACCTCAGTTGATCTGAAAAATTTTCGTAAGTCACATTAAATAGTCTTTTAGGGACAATATCGTCAGGCATGGATTTTCGTCGAGTCAAGAACATCGCATCCGATTGATTGCTGAGTGTTACGAGTTCTTTCAATTGCAGCGTTGGTTCATAAATTGTATCGTAGCCTAATATTCGCAGCCAGCGTGCGAGTTTCCCCAACATCGTGTCTGCAACAAATTTCATTGTGTCACAGATGGTTTGTTGTCTCAAATTACGAATTTTTCTTATCCAAAATCAAGAATGATTTCCTCTGCATTTACCTTAGCGTCATTAACTTGAAAGTTGGTTTCAAAAACTTTTTCATATCTGATCTGACAACACCTCCACTGTTACCCATTAAGGCGACGAGATAGAGATTTCTTTTTAACATACTATCCTCTCGAAAAGATATGTTACATCATGCCCACAGGGTCAACATCAATGACAAGCTTGACTGCTTTTCTTCTTCTCAGTGGAGATCGTTGAAAGATCTCCAACGTTTTTGTCAATACCCGATGCAGAATCTTTCCGGATGGGTCTTTGCTTTTCAGATCTTTCAGAATGATGTGCCAGCGATATAATCCTCGAATCTTCGAAATCACAGCAGATGACGGTCCAAGAATGAGGAAATGTGAATTCCTGTTCTTCAGGAGATCGGTAAATATTGTAGCATCCCGCATAACGTCGTTTTCGATTTTTCCCCTGAACTCGATGAGAATAAGCCGTGAAAACGGTGGATAGTTAAGCTCTTTCCGATATTGAATTTCCTCGTCATAGAATGATTTGTAATCGTGTGTGATGACATGTTTCAGAATGGAATTGTGAGGTTGGTATGTTTGGATAATAACCTCGCCGGGGAGCGTACTGCGTCCTGCACGGCCGGCAACTTGGGATAAAAGTTGAAAAGTTCGCTCCGAAGAACGAAAATCGGGTAAGAGAATTTGCGTGTCGGCAGAGATGACGCCGACAAGTGTGACACGGGAAAAATCTAATCCCTTTGCGACCATTTGAGTACCAAGTAGAATGTCAACCTCACCCTCGGCAAAATTTCTAAGAATTTTACTGTGGGATCCTCGTCGCGTGGTCGTATCGAGATCCATCCGGATCATCTTTGTCGAAGGGAAAATTTTTTCCAATTCCTCTTCGACCCGCTGCGTGCCAAAGCCTTGGTATTTAATGTCAGCCGATTTACATTTCGGACAGATTTCGGGTGGAGCTTTTACCGCACCGCAGTAGTGACACCGCAGATGTTTTTTAGTGGCATGATATGTCAATGTGATATGACAGTTCTGACACATTTCAACGTTGCCACAATCCGGACATTCGATAAATGTAGAATATCCACGACGATTCTGGAGAAGTATAATTCCCTCTTTTTTTTGTAAGCGATCTTCAATTTTGTTTTTGAGCAAATCAGAAATTGAGGAGAGTTCCGGCTTTCTCGGCTTCATCATCGCAGGGGTATTAGTTGGCTCTGTGGATGGTTCCTGCTTCAAAAGACTGAGTTTCCTCTTTCGTTCGGCGGCCATGTCAACTATCTCGACTAATGGGAGCTTTGCGTTGTCAACTCGTTCAGGCAGCTCAAGGAGCGTGTACTTACCGTTCATTGCGTTAGCGTAGGATTCAAACGAGGGAGTTGCAGATCCTAAAACAACGACTGCATTGTTGTGATATGCTCTCATGATGGCGACGTCTCTTGCATGATAGCGCGGTGTTTGATCGAATTGTTTGTATGAGGATTCTTGCTCTTCATCGACAACGATCAAACCCAAATTTTTTAGTGGGGCGAAGATTGCCGAGCGGGGTCCGATTACGATAGAATATTTTCCGTCGCACGCAAGACGCCAGGCATCATACCGCTCACCGGACGACATCCTGCTGTGAAACGCCACAACCTTTTCGCCAAAATGATATTTGAATCGGTGTACTGCCTGCGGTGTCAAAGAAATTTCCGGGACGAGCACAATAGCAGTTTTGTTGCGCAGAAGAACATCGCGAATCGCCTCAATATAGACTTGTGTCTTTCCGCTTCCGGTTACACCGTAGAGAAGAAAAGTTTGAAAACTGCCACTCTGAATTCCTTTCTGGATATTCTGAACGGCATTTTGTTGGTCATTGTTCAGCGTTATCTGCTGAGAGCTGAGATAAGATTCACCGTGGTCGTCGTCAGTCGAGCGAATCACCTCTCGTGTTGAGATTGCGATCATTCCCTTTCGAGCAAGTGTACGAATGGTCGAAAGCGAGATGCCGGTTTGCCTGAGGAATTGCGCGACTGAGATGAAGTTTTCGTCAATCGATTGAAGAGTTTTCAGAGCGACAATCTGTGGCTGGATTTTCTTTGAGATGGGCGGTACTGAAAGCGCTTGTATCTTCGTTTGCAGAAGCTCTTTGGTTAGATCATCAAGAGTAATGATTTTTTCAGATTTCGATTTGAGTCTCGTTGTGGGTAATATCTCTTCAATACTGACGTAACCCTCGCGAGCGAGAATGTTGAGCGAAGTGTAAAGACTTTTTATGCCAATATTTTTTTGTAATTGTGTAATAGTGGCTGATTTTCGTCTCGAAAGCTCTTTGATGATAACAGATTGTTTCGAGTCGGGTCGAAACGCTTTATTAATTTTATCATTATCTACGATGTTGATTTTAACGATACGTTTGCCTGCCCGTGTTGCACCTCTAATAAGTATCGCCTTGAAAACCTCACCGAGTGGAGTAAAATAATATTCTGCCATCCACTTGCTCAGACTCAAAAGCTCTTCCGAAAGTATCGGTTCGGTGTCGAGAATGTCATGTATAGATTTGAGCTTCTTCGGTGCAATTTGTGAGGTAGTGGAGGTATCCACGACAATGCCGATGACTGTTCGTTTACCGAAAGGGGCAAGTACTCGGACACCGCGTTTTACCGCATTGTGGAATTCACGTGGGACGATATAGGTAAAGAGTTTATCCAGCGCTACTGGGATAGCGAGATCGACATATAATCCAGGTGTCATAATTTTTCTAATTTTGAGAACTCAAAGGGGGAAACATATCCCGATAAGTACAGAAAAATTTCGGTAAAAAAGAGGGGAGAAGCAAATACTAAATAAACAAGGTCAGCTTGGAGCTGACCTTGTATTGCTTACACATTTGATACTATTTGAGTAGGAGGATTTTCTTCACGTCTGTGAATTTTCCAGCGGTCAGCCTATAGTAATACACACCACTCAGCAAATTACTTGCATCAAACGTGACATGATAAAAACCTGCATGCTTTTCTTCATTTACCAGTGTGGCTAATTCCTGCCCAAGCACGTTGAACACCTTTAGACTGACAAACTGAGTACTGGTTACTGCGTACTGAATTACTGTTGTTGGGTTAAATGGATTTGGGTAATTCTGCTTAAGCTTGAAGCTCGTTGGATTTCTTGTTTCGTGGGTGTTCAATGCCCTCAATGATAGATTTTTCAATTCGTTGAATGTGAATTGACCTCTTCGCTCCAATGTTATCTGCGTGCTATCATCAAAAAGAATCCACCGGCTTTTATCACCATCCACTATCGACCAGGCTACGGTTATAGGATACTGAGCTGAGTAAGCATGAATTTGAAATTCTTTCTCCGATGTTTTTTCGGCAATTTCTACATTTCGCTGAGAGGAGAACCGTATATCAAAAGTACCCCGTGGTGGTAATGGAGGAAGTTCAAATTGTTCAAGTGGCATTGGTTCTTGAATATTGGCGCCAAAGTAAAGTGTTTGCAGATTGCCATCTCGATCAGTGAATAAAAGTGTGTTGAGCTTCTCAAATATTGTTTTCTTTTGCGGTGGAGAAGAGGGTGCGATTAAATTCGAGAACGATGAGAAGATAATTTTACCTGCTTGTGAAGTCTTTACCCAGTAAGCTTTCCCGGGGTCAATTATGAAAGATGGTGCATAGCTTCCATTGAATGTGTAAAAGCTTGTTGTAATAATACCAGTGGGGATACTCTTCACAGTCGAGGCATTGAACGAGTAGCTTAACGAACCTATAAGATTCCATCGCGCGTTAACATCGATTGTATCTTTTCTCAGTGGCACTCCAGTGAGATCGATAGTCATCGTTGAGTCAAATTTCAACCAGTAGCCGTTGCCGTGCTGAAGCGTGTCTTTGGCTGCATAACCACCCTCATAAGCAAATGCGCTTGATGTTGCAGTGGGAAAAAGTGTGGATGTTCTTCCGTCAGGAACAATAAGCGGTAACGAGACTAAATTCCATGAATTGTCAACAACAGTGGAAGTTGTTGTTACGGTATCACCTGTACCGACCTTTATATTGTCAATGTACCAACCATCGGCGATGATTGCAGGATTTGTTTGCAAACGGAAACGGAATGTGACGGTGTCTCCATCGTAGGAAGTTAGATCAAATCGATCCGTAAACCAGTCGCTCTGTTCAGCGGTTCCATCCTCCCAGCCCGTGTGTGAGAGCCATGAGTATCGTTTTAATTCAGTGAATGTCAGACGTTGATCATTACTGATCTCAAGGATTGCCCAATCGCCCGGATAAGTAATAACGATATGACTGAATTGCAGTCCCGCATTAGCGGGATGATTTCCCACAAGGATCGATGGTGTGAGAAAGTAGGTGTTCGAGTTATTTGTGTATTGTACCCCGCGGCTATCAGTGAGGGAAACGGCGCCGTCGGAAGCTAACCATCGTGTCGTATCCCAGAGACCTGTCTTAAAAATTGACCCTCGCCCACCTTCAAAACTTTCAGAATAACTGGTCAATACACCGCCATAACCGAGAAGAGAATCTGTATACGTGCTGAAGTTAGTCGGTGTTTCGTTATCCCGAGCACGGATGCGATACGTATGATATCCAGAAGTACTATCAAAATATGAGCGTATCTGGGAAGTATCCAAGGAATTCTGACTTATACTATCATAGAGAAACCCATCACGGTAAATTAAAATGTATGCGAGATCGTTAAGTGGAGTCTCATCGATTTGTTCGGATGGGTTTTTCCAGGATAACTCGGCGCCATCGGAAGCATCCCGACTGCCAAATAATGTAGGTGACTTGGGCTGGGGATGTCCACCTGCATAGTCGCTGATTTGTATCGGTGCACTGAGGTCGCCAGTCGATAAATTCTTTGCACGCAGAGTGTAAGTATAATATTGGTGGTTTACTAGACCGGAATCAAGAAAAGATTGGACTCCAGAATCTACTTGAGCAATCAAGCCTGCATTACGGTATAACTGTAAATTGTAATTGTTCAATGTGTCGTCGAGAATCGTTTGGTGAGGATCTTGCCATGTTAATTGAATGCTTGTGGGCGTTGAAAAATCGCTGAACCCCTGAAGTTGCGTTGGAGATTTCGGAATGGTTGGCTTGATGTCAACAACATATAATCCTGATTGCATATCTCCAATGATGATCCTCTTGGACGGGAAAAAAGGAAATGTTGACCATGCGCCGGCGTAGGAGCCGGCATTAGAGCTTGGGTATGTATCATAGCCGCCGATTTCGACAGGTGACTCAGGGTTAGTGATATCAACAACTTTCAAACCAGCTGTGTAATACGACATAATAGCTAAA
>DASRUF010000055.1:0-12445 GCA_035655575.1 Bacteroidota bacterium
ACCATTGCTTGAGCGCTAAAGTGAATGGACGTATTGTATCATTGGATACTCCATTACGGAGCGGCGATCAAGTCGAAATTATTACTTCTAAGAATCAGACACCGAAAACCGATTGGGAACAGTTCGTTGTCACTCATAAAGCGAAATCTCAGATTCGCAAGTGGCTTAAGGATGAAGAACGAAAAGCCGTTGTCGTCGGACGTGAGGTCTGGGAAAAAAGAATGAAGAAATACAAACTTCACATCAACGAAGACGAATTGCTCAAACACATCCACGAGCTGAAAATTGATAATGTGAAAGATTTCTATCTAAAAATTCAGCGTGAAGAAATCAATCCAGATACTATCGCAGCAGAGATTGAGTTAAGACTGAAACACCCCCAATCGGAAAAGGGAAAAGAGGCGAAATCGGAAGGAATATTTAGTCGCTTTATCTCCACAGCACGCGATATCACAGGTGGTATCACATTATTTGGTACTCATGCACGATTCTTGCACAGTTATGCACAGTGTTGCAATCCCATCCCAGGTGATGATATTGCTGGTTATCTCACGACTGGTGAGGGTGTGAAGATTCATCTCAAGACGTGCAGAAATTTTATAGCAGTAGCTCATAGTGAACCACACCGAGTCGTGGAAGTTAGTTGGCCCCTTACAAACGGTGCAGAATATCATGCAGCGATCCGAATCTCGGGTGAGGATAGGACTGGCTTATTGAACGAGATTGCCCATTCAATCTCAACCTATAACAATACAAATATTAAAGGTGTCAAAATCGACGCAAAGGGTAATGTATTTGAGGGAACGCTCATTATTTCTGTAAAAAATACTGAACATCTAAGCAGGGTTATCGAAAAAATCCGAAAGATCAAAGGTGTTACTCGCACAGAACGATTGGTCGATTAATTTGGAGGACATATGGTGGGAACAAATCGCCGCAGATTGACATACACAAAAAAAGACTTAGTAAAATTAGTGGTGAAAGCTACGAATTCAAAAATACCAGAGTGTACCAAATGGGTAGACCAAGTCCTAAAAGCATTACGAGAGGTTATCATGAGTGCGAACCCAGAATTGCGGATTGAACTACGTGATTTTGGTGTCTTTGAAGTCAAATTAACAAAACCAAAACCACAAGCGCGTAACCCACGGTCTGGTGAGATTATCTATGTTCCCTCTCATCGTAAGACCCATTTCAAACCGAGTAAGCTTCTGAAAAAATTTCTCTCCCAGCCGATGGATCAAAAACTGAATATCGATCGTCCGAACAAATCTTTGAATCAGAAATAAACAAAACTATTGTGTCGCCATTGAAAAGAATTTTAGGCATCGATTATGGGGCGAGGCGAATTGGTATTGCCGTCAGTGATCCGTTGAGAATTATTGCCCAGGGTATTACAGTCGTTGAAAATTCACCCGAGCTTCATGATCATCTTCGACAACTGATAAAAGAATATAATATTGAAAAAATTGTTGTCGGCATGCCATTGAGTTTGAAGGGTGAACAGGGAAGTCAAGCTGGAAAAGTTGAACAATTTATTGCACAACTTAAGAATAACTTTGGACTTGAAGTTATCGAGATCGATGAACGGTTCACTTCGCGCATCGCTCAACAGACTATCAGATCATTGGGTGTTTCTAAGAAGCGCCGGCAGATGAAGGAAAAGGTTGATCAGATAGCAGCAGCGTTGATTCTCCAAGATTATCTTGACAAACAGAAAGGCTCTAAGATTGAATTTTCAGGATGTTAATCTTCTCATTGAAGAGGGTGAAGGCTTCACCATAGAATTCAAGCGTCGGATTTCATCATCTGATAAAATTGCTCGTACACTGATTTCTTTCGCAAATACGAAGGGTGGCACGATTCTCTTCGGTGTCGATGACAATGGCAAGATTGCAGGGGTAGAGAGCGAGAAGTCGGAAATTGAGCTGGTCGAGATGGCGGGACGCGATTTCTGCGATCCTCCAATTCATCCTCAGATCGAAATCGTGCCTTTCGACGGCAGGGATGTGATTGTCTGTTATATCCAGGAGAGTAAAACGAAGCCTCATTACTTTCTTGGGGCGGAAGATAGGATGAATGGTGACAACACGCGCGTGTATATCAGAGTCAATGATAAAACGATGCTGGCAAGTCGAGAAGTTGTGAAGATTCTACAAAATGAAAATCCTGACGCGCCACCGTTAAAGATTGTGATTGGCGATAGGGAACGAAGATTGTTCCAGTACCTTGAGTTGAAGGAAAAAATTACCATTCGTGAATTCGGCAGGCTGGTCAATATTAGCGACCGACGTGCTTCACGCATCCTAGTTAAACTTGTCAGAGCAGGTGTCATTCGGATTCATACACATGAACGGGAAGAATTCTTCACCCTTGCATCCGATGTGCAGGATGTTACACATTGAGTTTGACAATGTTTTAATTTTCATCAAAGGAATCAACTTACGAAAAAGTTTAAGCTGTTTGCCCCACACACCTATTAAATCATGCCCATACGATGAGAAGAAAAAAGAAAAGCGATCAATTTCAGCCGGATAAAAAATTATTTAAGTTGGTTGCTGAAAATATTGATGATCTCATCGCGGTCTTAGATTTAAGAGGTCGTCGGATCTATAACAATCCTGCCTACCAAAAACTTCTTGGTGACCCTGAGGCATTAATCAAAACCGATTCATTCCGGGAGATTCACCCCGATGATAGAGAAAAAGTAAAAGAGATATTTCAGAAGATACTCAAAACAGGCGTTAGTCGGCGGGCTGAATATCGTTTGCTGCTGGGGGATGGAAGCATTCGCTATCTCGCATCTCAAGGAACCCTCATCCGTGACGGCAGGGGAAAACCCAAAAATATTGTTGTAGTTTCCAATGATGTTTCAGAAAAGAAAGAGGCAGAACGCCAACTGCGATTGCTTGCCTATGCCTTAACGAGTACCCGCGATTTCTTCTGCCTGACCGATTTACAAGGAAACATTCTGTTTGTCAATCCATCATTTTGCGAGACGTATGGATATTCGGAAGGAGAGCTGATTGGAAAAAATGTTTCAATCATACGATCATCTCAGAATCCTCCGGAATTGAGTGATCATATAGATAAAGAAACCCTTGCAGGAGGTTGGAAGGGTGAGCTGATTAATCGCAGAAAAAATGGGAGTGAATTTCATGTCGAGTTGTGGACTTCTGTTGTTTTTGACGATGATGGAAAACCGATAGCGTTTGTTGGAATTGGGAGAGATAACACAGAACGACGGAAAGCCGAGAAGTTATTAAAGGAGACTGAGCAACGTCTACGAAACCTCGTTTCTAACATCACAATTGTATTATTCACAATTGATAGCAAGGGTATCTTTACGTTATCCGAAGGAAGAGGTTTGAAAAGTCTTGGTTTGAAGCCGGATGAAGTTGTAGGACGTTCAGTTTTTGATGTGTATCGTGATGTTCCTTCGATCATCACTAATGTTCGCCGTGCGCTCGCAGGCGAAGAGTTCACATCAACCGTTGAAGTTGGCGATGTAATATTCGAAACTCATTATACTCCTGTTTTTGATGCTAATCATACGGTCCAAAGTATCATCGGTGTCGCAACTGATGTCACCGCACGGCGGAGGGCAGAACAACAACTCGTTCAATCGGAGGGAAAATATCGTACTCTATTTGAAGAATCGCAAGATGGGATCTATTTCAGTACTCCTGATGGAAAATTATTGGACTTAAATCCCGCCGCGATGGAAATTTTTGGTATCACCTCTGAGGATGAGCTTGAGAAGATAGATATAGAAAAAGATTTTTATTTTAACCCGGTTGATAGAGAAATCTTCAAACGAAATTTAGCTCGCCAGGGGTTTGTGACGGATTTTGAAAATGTTGTCAAAAGAAAGGATGGACAAAAACGAGTAGTTCTCGAGACCGCTTCGGCTGTGCGTGACGCTCAGGGCAAGGTTATCGCCTATCGTGGTTTCATCCGGGATATGACTGATCGAAAGATACTTGAAGAACAATTGAGACAGTCCCAGAAGATGGAGAGCATTGGAACACTCGCGGGAGGAATCGCCCACGATTTTAATAACATTCTCGGAATAATATCGGGATATGCTCAAGTTCTTACGAACGATAAAATCGAACGCGAAAAATTTATTCGTGGTATCGAAGTAATCAAAAAAGCAGTTGATCGGGGTGCTACATTAGTTAAACAAATGCTGACGTTTGCTAGAAGAGCTGATGTGGCATCCAAGCCACTAATGGTAAATGATACGATTCATGAATTAGCAAAAATGTTTGCTCAAACATTTCCCAAATCGATTAAGATTTCGTTAGATCTTAATGATAACTTGCCCTATATTCTTGCCGATGCAGGGCAACTCCATCAGGCGATTTTAAATTTAAGTATCAACGCTCGGGATGCGATGGTGGAAGAATCTGAGGATGCTGCGGGTGGAAGTACACTCACACTTAGCACGACCACAATCGATGGTGTCAACCTTCGCCACAAATTTCCAAACGCGTTAGCTGACAAATATGTTATGGTGAGTGTTGGGGATACTGGAATGGGAATGGATGAAGCAACTAAAGTACGAATGTTTGAACCATTCTTTACAACAAAAGGTGTGGGAAAAGGAACCGGGTTAGGCCTTGCTGTTGTCTATGGTTTTGTTAATAGTCACCATGGATATATCGATGTTGAAAGCACCAAAGGTGTAGGTACGACATTTCATCTTTATTTTCCGGTTCAAGAAGGGATAGATGAAGAATTACCTCTTCTCGATACACAGCCACGTGTTATCAAAGATGGTAGCGAGACACTACTGATTGTCGAAGATGAAGATATGCTTCTCGACTTACTAACAGAAGTGTTACAAAATCATGGATACAAAGTTCTCACGGCAAGGGATGGTTTGGAAGCGATAAGGGTCTACGAGCGTAATATGGATAAAGTTACTCTGGTTCTCTCTGATATGGGTTTACCAAAACTCGGTGGATGGGAAATGTTCTTGCAATTGAAAAAAATGAATCCAGATATCAAGCTGATCCTTGCAAGTGGATATTTGAATCCTCAAATAAAAAATGAAATGCTTCAAGAAGGCGCTAAGGATTTTATCCAGAAGCCGTATATTGTTAATGAAATTTTATATAGAATCAGGGACGTCATAGATAGTACGAGCGAATAAATGTGAATCCTCCGGAAGATGTCTTCTCTATTACTTTTGAGAATTGAGGATATTGATAAACTCGAAGAGGACGATTCCTAAGGCAACAGCAACATTGAGTGAATGTTTCATTCCAAACATCGGTATCTCCACTGCCGAATCAGCTTGCGCGATGATCTCTTTTGAAATTCCCGATAGTTCATTTCCAACGACGAGGCACAAGGGGAAACGATTCTTCTGGATTGAAAAATATTGTTCGCTTTGATCTGTCTGTTCAAGAAGACAGATATGGATCCCTCTCTGCTTGAGTTGTGAAATAACCAGATGAGGGTCTTTGACATATTCCCAGGGTACAGTTGCAGTTGCACCAAGTGCTGTTTTTTCGATCTCTTTACGTGGCGGGTGGGGGGTATATCCGCAAAGATATAGTTTTGTTACCCGGGCACCATCAGCAGAACGAAAAATTGAGCCGACATTGTATAAGCTTCTAACATTGTCAAGGAGTATGTAAACTGGAAAACGAGTTTCCTTTTGCAGTTGTTCAGGAGAGAGGCGTTTTTGAGCTATTTCGTCATATTGCAACTTTCGCATAAACTTTTTTAATATAATGATTTTCTTAGTTTCGAGATGGATGATTGTTTCCATGAAGATATTTTCGTATATTTGAAACACAATTTTTGGTCAAAATAGTTGGATTTTGAAGAAACTCGTTATCGCGATTGATGGTCCCGCAGCGTCAGGTAAAAGTACGACTGCAAAGATAACCGCGGAACGATTGAGCTACCTCTATATCGATACTGGAGCAATGTATCGGGCAGTGACCTTCAAAGTTCTCACTCAAAAAATTAATCTGGGAGAAGTAGAAAAGATAAGTCAACTTGCTGAAGGAACAGAGATCAGATTACAGCAGATTGATAATTTGACAAAAGTGTTCTTAGATCGGCAAGATGTAACTAATGCCATTCGTACCCCAGAAGTAACCGCTGCAGTAAGCGCGGTCAGCAGTATTAAAAAAGTTCGAGAGCTGATGGTTCGAGAGCAACGGAGAATGGGCAAGGAAGGTGGTGTTGTACTCGAAGGAAGAGATATAGGAACGGTAGTCTTTCCAGATGCCGACCTTAAAATTTTTATGGTTGCCGATGTAGGAAAACGTGCGCAGCGTCGCCAAAGAGATTTAGAAGAACAGAGTGTATTTCTATCACTCGACGAATTAAGAGACCAAATTACGAGTCGAGATCAGAAAGATTCGGAACGTGACATCAGTCCGCTCCGAAAGGCAGAAGATGCAGTGATCTTAGATACTTCGAGATTAACAATCGAACAACAAGTGAATTTCATTGTAGAGAGAGCAAAGGCTCTGATTGAAAAGAAATGAATGTTACCATAGATAAAAGCGCAGGATTTTGTTGGGGTGTTATCAGAACGATCGATATCGCCGAGTCTGAGCTCGAGCAAAAGAAAGACGGTGAGAATCTTTATGTGCTCGGTGATATTATCCACAACCCGATGGAAGTTGAACGTCTTGCAAATCAAGGGTTGAGAACAATTCATCACAATGATTTGCCCAATATTAAAAACGGTAAGGTGCTGATTCGAGCTCACGGTGAACCACCATCGACGTTTGAAATAGCAAAACAATATGGCGTTGAGCTTGTTGACGCAACTTGTCCAGTCGTATGGAAGGTTCAAGAGCGGATTCGAAAATTTTATCAACAGGGGTATCAAATTGTCATTTATGGTAAAAAAGATCATGCTGAGGTAATTGGGTTGGTGGGACAAACAAATAATGAAGCAATTGTTATTAAATCGATAGATGAAATTGAGAAATTAGATTTGAATCGGAAGACCGTGCTCTTTTCACAAACAACAATGGATAAAAAAACATTTCACCAACTCAAAGAGGAATTTCAAAAAAGAATCAAAGAATTAATTATCGACACCTTTGATGAAGAAGCGCGCGAGTTTCACGCAAAAGATACTATCTGCGGTCAAGTTTTTGGTAGAGATAAGAAGTTGCAGGAATTCGCTCGACAAAACCAGATCATGATTTTTGTTGCCGGACGGAATAGTTCGAATGGGAAAGTTTTATTCAAGATTTGCGAAGCTGCAAATCCACGCACGTATTTCGTGGAGACAGAATCAGAATTACAACCAGAATGGCTGGAGGGTGTTGAAACTGTTGGTATTAGTAGTGCCACTTCAACTCCTCAGTGGCTCATGGAACAAGTTAAGAAACGAATTGAAGAGATGATGTCTGTTACTCAGATGGCAGCATCCTGCGAAGTTTAAAAGTCATCCTAATCGTCAATTATCAAAATCAAACCATATCCTTCATCGTAACAAAAAATGTTTGATGACTTGCACTCGAGTTCGATGAGGATAGTAATAATTTATTGTAGTTATAATGAACAATAGAAGGAGATTTAATGGCCGAAGCACATAGTGATCACGCATCTCAAATTACACAATCCGTCGCACCTGTCACAAAACCGCAACCAACATCCAATCCTCCAACAAGACCCAATGGTGATATACGGCATAAAATTGCTGATATAGAAGAACGAGAATATTCAAAAGAAGAATTTCAAGGACTCGCTCAGCTTTATGAAAACACCTTCAGCACCATTCACGAGGGAGAAATCGTAAAGGGAAAAATCGTTGCCATTAATGATCATGGTGTCGCTCTCGATATCGGATTTAAATCTGAAGGGATGGTACCTCTTGTGGAATTTTCAAACATTGATGAACTTAAACCGGGTGACGAAGTTGAAGTCTTTTTGGAATGTATTGAAAACAAAGAAGGTCAACTTGTGCTCTCGCGAAAACGAGCCGATTTTATGCGGACATGGGAACGCGTCACCAAATCGTATGAAACCGGAGAAATTCTCCAAGGAAAAATTTCACGACGTATTAAAGGCGGATTAGTTGTAGATCTTATGGGACTTGATGCATTTCTGCCCGGTTCACAAATTGATGTCAAGCCAGTGCGTGATTTTGATCAGTATCTTGGTAAAACGATGGAGTTTCGGGTTGCAAAAATCAATCAACCGAATGAAAATGTAGTCGTTAGCCACAAGGTGCTTATTGAGGCGGAAATGCAGGACCAGCGCAATGCCATTCTCCAGAGTTTGGAAAAGGGACAAATGCTTGAAGGAACCGTAAAAGCAATTACCGATTTCGGGGTGTTTGTCGATCTCGGTGGAGTAGATGGCCTAATTCATATTACAGACCTTTCATGGGGTCGTGTGAACCATCCATCGGAAGTGTTAAAACTCGATCAAAATGTAACCGTAGTCGTTTTAGATTTTGATGAAGCAAAAAAACGTATCTCACTTGGATTAAAACAGCTTCAACCACATCCATGGGAAAATATCGACACAAAATATCCTGTTGGGATGAAAGTCACGGGTAAAGTAGTTTCTCTTGCCGATTACGGGGCGTTTATTGAAATTGAAAAGGGAATTGAAGGGCTTATTCATATCTCTGAAATGAGCTGGACCCAGCACGTCAAACATCCATCTCAAATCGTGTCCATGGGTCAGATGGTTGATGCCATTATTTTAAGTTTGGATAAAGAGAATAAAAAGATTTCGCTTGGGATGAAACAATTGGAACCCGATCCGTGGATTAGTCTTCTTGCAAAATATTCACAGGGTTCTAAACACACTGGTATTGTTCGTAATCTGACCAACTTTGGGGTGTTTGTCGAACTTGAGGAAGGCGTAGATGGCCTTGTCCATATTTCCGATCTGTCGTGGACCAAAAAAATCCGACATCCAGGCGAAGTTGTCAAAAAAGGTGAAAAACTTGAGGTAGTTATTTTGACTGTAGATGTCGAACAACGACGAATATCCCTGGGTCATAAGCAGATTCGAGAAAATCCGTGGGATCAGTTTGCTGATGCGTACAAAGCCGGCATTGAAACAAGCGGAAAGATTGTCCGCACCATTGAAAAGGGTGTGATCGTTGAACTTCCACACCAAGTCGATGGCTTTGTACCAGCATCGCATCTAGCAATGACACAGATAAAAAATATAGCAGATACATTTCATGTCAATGATGAGTTGCCATTGAAGGTCATTGAATTCGATAAGGAGAGCAAGAAAATTGTTCTATCGGTCGTGGAGTATTTGAAAGGCAAAGAACAAAAAATAATAGACGAGTATGTTAATAGACATAAACTTCCCCCCATGACGTTGAGAGACGTAGCAAATATTACAGGAAAACCAGTTGAAGTTCCGTCGGAGTTGTTAAATGAACAACCTCCAACTTCTGATTTTTTAATGTAATTTCTTAATAACATCCATGAATATTAAAGAGTTGTCTTTTCGGACAACTCTTTGTATTTTTTACCATAATGAAAGTAGCATTCCATACGCTCGGTTGTAAACTGAATTACGCTGAAACATCGACGATCGGTCAGCAATTTGCGAAGCATGAGTTTAAAATTGTCGATTTCAATCAACCCTCAGATGTCTATGTCATCAATACCTGTAGCGTCACTGAGCGGGCTGATAGGGAATGTCGACAAATCATTCGGCGTGTGCGGAGGAATTCGCCCACCGCCTGTATTGTCGTTGTGGGATGTTACTCACAATTGAATCCCGATGAGGTTGCTTCCATCGAGGGTGTCGATCTAGTTCTTGGTTCCGTAGAAAAATTGAAGATATTCGATTATGTCAGAGATTTTTCAAAGCGATCAACTCCACAAATTTTTGTATCATGTATCGATGATGTGCTTGATGCACAACCTGCATATTCAGCCGATATCGGCGGACGGACACGCGCTTTTTTGAAAATACAAGATGGCTGCGATTTCAATTGCTCGTTTTGCACGATTCCATTGGCGCGTGGTGGGAGTCGCAGTGTTTCTTCTGATATTGTGCTTCAACAGGCAAGACATCTTGTAGTACAGGGATATAGAGAGATCGTGCTGACGGGTGTTAACGTGGGTGATTATGGAAAAAAAAATGGTTCCAATTTGTTTAAGCTGTTAAAAGCTCTTGAAATAATTGAGGGAGTTGAACGGATTCGGGTTAGCTCAATCGAACCTAACCTCCTGACAAAAGAGATGATCGATCATATCCTGCGTTCAGAACGGATATGCAATCATTTTCATATCCCTCTTCAGAGTGGGAGTGATACTGTTTTGAAGCAGATGCGCCGTAGATACCTCAGTGGCGAATATTACGATCTGGTGGAATATATCAAAGCGACTGACCCAGACGCATGCATCGGAGCTGACGTCATCGTGGGATTTCCAGGTGAGACAGATGGATTATTTGAAGAAACCTACAACTTTATCCATCGCCTGCCGATATCGTACCTCCATGTGTTTACATACTCAGAACGATCACACACGCGGGCAGTTGAATTTTCCCATCAGGTTGAACCAAAAGATCGATTCAAAAGAAATGAACTACTTCGTTCTCTGGGTCAAATAAAAAAACGAAAATTTTACTCATCGTTCATCGGAAAAACCATGCCAGTTTTATTTGAAAGTAATGTTCAAAATCATCGGATGTCTGGGCTTACCAAAAACTATGTACGCGTCGAATCGGAATCTGATATTCCCTTGATCAATGAAATCCATAATGTTAAAATTGAAGGGTTTAGAGATAATGTCTGCTTTGGTTCCCTGAAGACCACTTATTGTGAAGCCGAGTGGGATGAAACTTTGAAAAAGTTTAATGTACTTCAATCGGTGAGGGAGCTTTCATGAAGACTATTATCATATTAATAGCGTTGACAACTCAAATTGGTTTTACACAATACTTTGTTTCTCCATCAAAAGTAGATGATGGTTATCAAATAGGCTCTTTCAGTTTTAATGACCAGAAAAATTCGAATCGGGGTATCAAGCTGGATGCTTTAGGATATTCTAATGGCAAAGAAAAAAAAAGTATCGAGTTAGCGGTTCTTTATTCCCTGCTCGTACCGGGAATGGGTGAATTATACGTCGAAAATTATCAAACGGGAAAATATTTTACCATTGCTGAGGGTGCGCTCTGGATAACTGTTGGGTCTTTCCTTCTCAACGGCGGTTGGTTAAGGGATGATGCGAGAAAATATGCTCTCCAGCACGCACAACTCAATGGATTAGAGAACGATGACCAATATTTTATCGATATTGGAAATTTCCGAAATGTTTATACATACAACGAGCAAGTTCTTCGAGACCGAGATCCGCATAAAATCTATGATCCTACATCGCAATATTGGAATTGGGATGTCGATGATAATAGAGGGAGCTATCGTGACCTTCGAATCGCAAGTGAAAAAGCATATAATAATGCGCAATTTGTTATCGCAGCCATTGCGATTAACCATATAGCAAGCGCAATCAACGCCGCTCGTTTGACCTATAGCTACAATGAAGATGTTGAACAAGCCGAATCGTTCAGGCTCCATGCCAGTGTCATGGGTGGATTGTTTTCACCGCATGGCGTAAGATTATCGCTTGTAAAGAAATTTTAAGTTTTTCATGCTTGCCTGAAGTTAATACGCATGAGAAATATCAAGCTTCTCATAGAGTATGAAGGCACTAAGTATGCTGGTTGGCAAAGGCAAGAAAATGATCGTACGATACAGGGAGAAATTGAAGCAGCATTGCACCAAATTCTTCAGGAGGAAATCAACCTTATCGGAGCAGGAAGAACAGACGCTGGTGTACATGCTCGAGGACAGATAGGAAATTTCCGTACAGAGTCGAAGCTCCAAATCGAAGAAATCAAAGGCGGGCTTAATGCACTTCTTCCAGAGGATATCGTCATCCTTAGGGTGGAAGAGGTTCCTCTTGAATTTCATGCCCGCTACAGTGCAAAAGAACGGAAGTATTCGTATCTGATCACGAAAAAACCAACAGCACTGATGAGAAATATTTCATGGTTCGTGAAGTTTAATCTCGATCTTGAACTTATGAATCGCGTTGCGGCTCTTCTTCTTGGTGTACATGATTTTAGCTCATTCTGTAAGATCGATTCAGAAAACCCGGATCATCAATGTACAATTTTGACTTCTCACTGGGACGATGGAGAAGACTTGTTTAAATATTCTATCAGTGCAAATCGGTTTTTGTATGGAATGGTTCGAGCACTTGTTGGTACAATGGTGGATGTCGGTCGAGGCTATACACAATTTGATGATTTCTTCAATATCCTCCTGAAAAAAGATCGAGCCAAGGCTGGTATGTCAGCACCCGCACAGGGATTAGTTTTAGAAAAAATTTATTACTAACTGGAGAAGAAATGACGATGAAAAATATTCAAAAGTTTTTTCCCACAAGTCTTGTGGTTATTTTTTGTT
>DASRUF010000056.1:0-2632 GCA_035655575.1 Bacteroidota bacterium
CCGTTATTGAAACTTTTACTAAAAAAATCAACAGATACCATGAGGTAATAGAGATAAATAACAAGAGCTGCTATTACCACGGGATAGCGCTGAAGAATTTTCTTACACTTCTCTATAAACATTTTTAGTGCCGTTGCCATAGATATTTTTTCCCTCCTGAGGTTATTAAGAACAATGATAATTAGCGATGACTTTTTTTAGAATAGCTAATCGTTCGTCGTTATTGAATCTTTTATTAATTTATAAGAATATATTCCACATATATTCATTTCGCAAATCGTAACCAAAAATAACGTATCTCTAAAGAATTAAAATTCCCAAACTTTTGACAACTTAAAGTCGATCATCTCTCATGAACATTCAGAGGTGAGAGAATACAAAAATGTAACGATATAATCAAACAAAGAGATGCACGTAATTTCGCAACGAATTTCCCTTGATACTCGTATATAGTTTTAGTAATTTTATAGCAGAATATCAAATACAAATTTAAAAAAACTATAGATGGTTCGCTATTATTATTGGGTAGCTTCGCCTTCTACTGCAAGCATCCATCACCTAGTGAGCAAGATTACACAAGAATTGTGCTTGAACGTTTCTGTACAACCGATTTTAAATATAATGACCTACCACATAAAGGAGAAAATGTTATCGCTTTACTCAACATAGAAAAATGATTATTCCACAGGTCCAAATTAATCACTCTACAATTCCTAATCCTCAAATTTTTAAATTCGGAACCAACGATGAAATCCAAACAGCTTCTACTGAACATATTTCTTCTCTGCATCATTTTCTATTACCACAAAACTCTTTCACAGGAATCCGGGGCAGTGCGATTCCTTGGCCATTTTATCTCTCCATCAGGTGGTGAATACGTTGCAGGATGTTGGGGCTGGACTGATACAACAACTGGACGTGAGTATGCACTTTTGGGAAATGAATGTGGAACATCTATCGTTGAGATCACAAATTCTGATAATCTTGTTGAACGGGATTTTATTCCCGGTGTATGTTCTTCCTGGCGAGAGATC
Organism: Bacteroidota bacterium; assembly: GCA_035655575.1. Taxonomy (GTDB): domain Bacteria; phylum Bacteroidota; class Ignavibacteria; order UBA10030; family SZUA-254; genus DASRUF01. The sequence goes on from DASRUF010000056.1 coordinate 1,035, forward strand.
CAAACACATTCTCATTATGCCTATGTTGTGAGTGAGGGAGGACAAGGCACACAAATTATTGACCTTTCTACATTACCTGATTCCGCCCGACTCGTCAAAAACTTCACTTACACTCAGGGTACCAGGAATACTTCTCGTTCACACTCGATTCACATCAAAGATGGATATATGTACCTCAACGGTTGTGGAAATTGGTCCCCAGGTGGCATCGTTATCTTTAGCTTAGCTGATCCCGAAAACCCGACATTTCAATCTGCTTTCGTCGGACATTATATTCACGATTCCTTCGCTCGGAACAATACAATCTATGGAGCAGCAATTTATGGGGTTGGGATCGATATTATTGACGTGACGACAAAGACAAGTCCTCAATTACTTTACACGATCACCTACCCGGGTGCTGGTACGCATAACTGCGCTACAACAGATGATGGTCAATTTCTTCTGACCACAGATGAAATAAACTCCACACCGAAAACACTAAAAATTTGGGACCTTCGGAATCCGCCGTCATTTCCAAAAGTTGCTGAATACCAAGGCGACCCGACTGCAACCGTCCACAATGTTTTTGTGAAAGGAAATCTCGCCTTCATGTCTTATTACACTGCCGGATTGAGAATTGTGGACATCTCCGATCCCACACAACCAATTGAAGTTGGAGGTTACGATACATACCCCGGCACTGGTGGCGGTTATACGGGAGCCTGGTCAACCTACCCATTTTTTCCATCAGGAAAAGTTATCATAGGCGATATGGTTAGCGGGATGTATCTTGTTGATCTGAATGCTAATGCCCCGAAAGTTCCTTCGAATTTTAGAGCTCACAGCGATTACCTGTCACCGACAAGTATTAGTCTCACATGGAACGATCCGGAGACATTTGTCTCTGGTTCTCCGCTCTCAAATTTTAAAATTCATATCTACGTTGAAGATTTTTTCATAGCAGAAGTTGATTCCGGTATTGAAATGTACATCGATACAGGGTTAGTTAACCATCAACTATATCGATACAGAATTCGTACAGTGACTGCAGAAGATTCCAGCACACTTCTTACACAGAAATCGTACGCTGGCGGTGCAGCAGAACCGAGCCCTCCAACAAATTTTACAGTGTTTTATGAAACCGATGGCGTTAGTCTGTCATGGAAAAACCCATCCACACAGATTGATGGTACCCCTTTGAATGATATCGGTTACGTTGATATCTTTCGAGATGGTAAATTACATACAAGTCTGCCACAAACAACAAGTGATACAGGACAGTACCAAACATATCTTGATTCAATTCATGGATATCACCTTTACGCTCTTTCAATTCGGGATAACGAAATACCAGAAAACATCAGTGAGTTTACAGATTCTTTGATAGCTTATGGCGGAGTTAACAACTCCTACACTGAAGATTTCGAATCTGGAAAAAGAGATTTATTTGTCAATGGGACTTGGGATACTACACAAACTATAGCGTATAGTGGACTATACTCTTTAACAGATAGTCCCATGGGGAATTATACGGACAATTCTAAAACATATTTTATCACTCCACCAGTAGTAATCAATTCCAGCATGGTCCTCCGTTTCAAGCACATCGCGATTAT
>DASRUF010000057.1:0-10339 GCA_035655575.1 Bacteroidota bacterium
GATATTCCCGGAAGGAGAACTTTCTGGAGTGTTAAAATCACCGTGGGCATCGATCCAAAAAACACCGACCTTCTTATGTTTCTTACGAGCATTCGCCGCGATACCGCTGATTGTACCAATGGCAATCGAATGATCACCTCCTAGTATGAGGGGAAATTCATTCTTCTGAACTATATTCTCAACCTTATGAGCAAGAAGACCAACAGCTCTTGCTATTTCTTGAAGATATTTTGCGCGTGGATTGCCAATGCGCTGTTCTTCCTGCGTTTTGATTGAAAGATTACCATCATCTACCACCTTACACCCTAGCTTTCTCAAGCGTTCTCCGAGACCGGCGATCCGTATTGCCGATGGACCCATGTCAACACCACGTCGCCCGGAACCCAAATCCATTGGCACTCCAATTATATGGACTTTCATATTCTAAAAAATCTATTCATAGATTGTTATAAAAAAATTTCATTCTATTCTTCATCACTCCAAGATCAATTTCAATAATTTTGTTACGGTCTCTTTCATTTCTTTACGGTGAACTACCACATCCACAAATCCGTGTTCAAGTTGAAATTCTGCTCGCTGAAACCCAGGTGGCAGATCTTTACCAATGGTTTGACGAATAACCCGCGGTCCCGCAAATCCTATCAATGCGCCTGGTTCAGCAAGGTTTATATCTCCGAGCATTGCATAACTTGCCGTCACCCCCCCAGTCGTCGGATCGGCCATAACAGATAGGTACGGGACCCCCGCATCAGATAGTTGTGCAAGCTTTGCACTAGTTTTTGCTAACTGCATCAATGAGAGAGCTCCTTCCATCATACGTGCACCGCCACTTGACGATACTAAGACAAGAGGGAATTTTGTTTTTAGGGACCTATCGATTGCACGAGCAACTTTCTCACCGACAACCGAACCCATACTACCACCGATGAAACCGAAATCCATCGCTCCAATTACGACGTCTAAAGAATTAATTTTACCGGTCCCTGTTCGAACGGCATCATTTAAACCAGTTTTCCGAATGGTTTCTCTAATACGATCTTTGTACTGTTTGGTATCCCTAAAATCAAGTGGATCGGTTGATCTCATCTTCTTATCCATTTCCTTGAAAGTATTCTCATCAAGAAGGATGGAAATATATTCTTTACTTCCAATTCGGAAATGGAAATTACACTTTAAACACGTATAGAATTGCTGCTCAAGCTGTTTACGATGTATAATCTCACCGCATCCATCACACTTTGTCCACATCCCGTCGGGAATATCTTTTCGCTGTGCGGTGTTGTCAATACTGACTTTTGATCGCCGAAACCATGCCATCGTATTTCAGACCTGCAAATGTTGTGTCTTCATTAAGGTATAAAACTCTTTCACATACATTGGTTCCACTGAAGCAATATCCGATCTTTCACCCTGGAGAAATTTCCGCTCACCTAACAGACCTACTGTGAAAGACCTGCACAAGCGTTTCTCTATTATTGGAATCGTTATTCGTGGAAAATACACTGGAGGATCTTTTTGCAGGAATGCTTGAAATTTATCCGCTCCATCCCCGGTAATAATTACTGATCCTTTATCAGGAATCAGATCGCCAAGCTTTTGGAGAACAATAGCACATGGCATTACTATCTCCTCAAAACCATCGCCACGATATCGATAGAGAGCCATGTAAACCTCAGTACGTCTCGCGTCAATCATAGGAATAATATAATCACCCTCTTGCGCTATACCCTCCTGTATGATATTCCATGCCAAGGATTCCAAGGTACACGCGCATATCAAAGGTTTATTAATTGCGTAAGCGAGACCCTTGCCAACGCTCAGACCAATTCGTAATCCAGTAAACGAACCAGGTCCGATTGAAACCGCAATACCATCAAGATCCTGCGTCGTAAGCTTGGAATCGGCAAGCACGGATTCGACAAGCGAGACAAGTTTTTCGGAATGGATATACGGGGCTTTAAATGATCGCTCTGAATAATTAATCCCATTTTCGATAATCGCTGTGCCACAAACAGATGTTGCGGTTTCGATACCAAGCACCTTCATGCAACAACCTCAGCATGCTCTTTAATAAGAATCTCTCTCGTTCGTTCATTCTTTCCAAGTTCTAGATGTACATCATATCGACGGGATGGAAGGACTTCTTCTACACGATTCGCCCATTCGATTAGACATATACCATTACGATTGATATATTCTTCAAAACCAACTTCGATAATTTCTTTCAGCAATTGCACCCTATAAAAATCAAAATGATAAATTGTTAAATCCCGTGCGATATACTCATGGATAATCGTAAATGTTGGACTTACAACGTGCTCCTCAACACCCAATCCTTTGCAGATGCCTTTGATGAAACAAGTTTTTCCAGTACCGAGGTTTCCGAAGAGTGCAACAACATCGCCTCGTCTAAGTCGGCTGGCAAATTGAGCACCGAGGGTGAGGGTTTCTTCTTCAGTATGTGTTTCAACCAATGGCATTATTCCAATCATTATTGCCGAAAAGATATCACCATTTGGGTTCAAGCTTTACTATGGGAAGGATCATTTCCTCCATCGAGATACCACCATGTTGAAAACTATCCCGATATTGCGCAAGGAATTTATGATAATCCGTCGGATAGACGAAATAATAATCCTCTTTTGCTATCAAATAATTTATCGTTACACTTCGCTTAGGCAACCGAAAATCTTTTGGGTTCTTGATGAAGAGAGCATACTTTTCATCACACTTCAAATTACGACCATACTTATATCTCAAATTTGCCGATGCTTCGCGATCACCAATAACTTTAGCACCTCGTAAACTGCGAACACTCCCATGATCTGTCGTTAGAAGTATTGTTATGTTTTTTTGTGTCGAAAGCGCCCGCAACATTCCAAAGAGCGAAGAGTGCATAAACCACGATTGGGTAAGAGAACGATACGCAGATTCATCAGGAGCAATCTCTTTCAACAACTCTGAATCTGATCTTCCGTGGGCAAGCATATCGACAAAATTGACAACGATCGCCGATAGCTTGTTTCGTGTATACGAAGTGATGTTCTGCTCAATACTGCGACCGAATTCTGCGTCGAGAATTTTTACATATTTAGAATCGGGTTTTACCTTCACCTTACGTCTTTCCAGAAAACTATCTAAAAACTGATGTTCATAACGATTCCGACTATTATCGTCGTCTTCCCACTGTTCCCATATTTCCGGAAATCGAACTTCAATTTCATCAGGGAATATTCCACTGAAGATGGCATTCCGTGAGTATGGAGTTGCTGTTGGTAAAATTGAGTAATAGTAATCTCTCGTGATGTTGAAATACTCTCGGAGAACAGATTCCATAGACATCCACTGGTCTACACGCAAGCAATCGATGACAAAAAAGAATACCGATCTATCCGTCTGTAGTTCAGGAATAAGATATCGATCCACAACGTCGATAGAGAGAACAGGACGATTTTTTTCTTCGAGCCAATGCCGATAATTGCGCTCAATGAATTTGGAAAACTCAACATTACATTCTCGGGTTTGATCATTAAGAGTCTGTGTAAGCCCGAGTTCTGATCTAAGATCCAATTCTAGCGAACGATCGACTAATTTTGTATAAATATTAATCCAATCTTCCGCCGCGAGATCATTTTGAAGAGCAAGACTAATCTCGTTAAACTCCTTAACATAATCACGTGAAATCTGAGCACCGGTTATTTTTTTTCCTTCGAGAAATTTCTTACATGCGAGGAGAACCTGACTTGGATTTACTGGCTTTGTTAAATAATCACTGATTTTAATACCGATTGCATCTTCCATCAAGCCTTCATCCTCATTTTTAGTTATCATCACCACAGGTACTTCAGGACGGATATCCTTGATGAGAGAGAGTGTACGTAGTCCCCCCATTCCCGCCATCATCTCATCAAGAAAAACTAGATCAAAAACTCGTTGCTTCACCAATTGTACTGCATCCTCGCCATTCGTCGCCGTCTCTACTGCATAACCCTTTTCTGAAAGAAAAAGTATATGCGATCGAAGCAATTCTATTTCATCATCAACCCAAAGGATTCTGCCTTTTGCTTGTGTCATGGTATTCATAATATTCTCTTCATTTAGAAAATAACCATTTCATTGTAGAGAGTCAAAGAAACAATCAGCAGTTAGATCGAGATATGAATATCGAGCCCAGCTTCATTCGTCGTCGTCCCAAAGATGAGCGAGCCACCTTCGTCGGGGGCGACTCTTGTATATCGATAGAACAAGGCTGCGGAAACGCGACTACTAAGAACATAGCGTATTCGTGGCTCAAGCGTTGTGCGCGTGTTTCCTTCGAGCGGTGTACCCTCTTGATTAATGGTAAGGTATCGAGGATCATGCGCACGACGAGAATTTTTTGTACGCGAGAATGTAAAGGTTACATCCACATCGTTGGAAAGATTCAAACCAAAAAATGGTATCTGAAAACCTCGACGGGAGTAGGTCATTGACAACGACATTTCTTGAGAAAAAGTCTCGACAATATTTCTAGATGTTAAGTTCAAGTCATAGGTTGTAGTTGTGTTGAAGCGAAGGTTTCCTGATAAGCCACCATTGAGAACATTCTTGAATGTTGTGTTGACTGCTACAAGTGGTGAAAAGCCAAATGTTGCACGCTCAACATCTGTCTGCTCTGTCCCGTCGGGAAGACCGCGGAAATCTCGCTTGAAGGTCGAAGCGTAGCTATGTTCTAATGACATCCTGTCAATGATCGAACTTAAACCGGTAATTCTTTCAACGCCATCCCAACGCAACGTCCAGTTTGGACGAGGAACAAATTGTCCAAAAAATTTGCTGAAAAATGGTAATGCTTCCAAGCCCTGTTCAAATGATTCAGCGAGGGCGTTGTTTACTTGCTCGCCACTCTCAATCCGTGCATCATACTTCTTACCAACGTCTTCGAGGTTGCTCCGAAAAACTTTAAACAATAGGAATGGTGGTAATGTAAAGAATGAACGTTCAATACTACCCGAAGTTGTGACCGTTCGTACTGTTGGCACCCCTATGGAGTCTGTCGAGATTGTGCTTGTTTTATTAAATTGCCAGCCGATCTTCCAGTTTATGTCTATCGAGGCTCCCTCCCAGAGAGGTCGATTCGTCCGGAGTGCGATGTCATTCTTCTGTGAAAATTGATTTGTCAGAGAAGCATTGGGTGCTCGCAAACCGGACTCGGTCTCCCAGCCGACGAACGGAAAGCTCGACTTCGGTCGATAGTGGAGTGTCCCACTCGGGTCAGTAATGATCCCCAATTGGTAGAGCCTCGACGGACCATATTCAGGTATTGAGCCTTGAAATGGCAGTCTTCCCCAGAAATTCTGAAAACCTGTTTTACCGATGACCCCACTATTGGTTACACGATTCGTCTGGCTATATGAAATGTTAATGTTTTCGAAGTTTAAGAAGGGAGTTTTCAAAAAGACTTTCGCGAGAGTCTTAAGTTGCGAGAATATACTTTTTGATCCTTCTCCTTCAGTTTGATTCTTTTTCGAGGTATCTGCGCCCGGTTTCTCACTCTCTTTTCCTTCTTGTGGTTTCCTTTGAGAAAGCTCATCCTTCGTATCGAACCAAGGATCCGTTAAGGCTTTTAACTTAAAGTTCATAGAAACAGAAATACTATTATCGAATCCAGCACTTTTTCCAATATCGCCCTGTTGAAAAGCATTCTGCCAGCCATAACCCACTCTATATCCTCCAGTCAAATCGAGATACTTAGGAATATCAAAAATATTAGGAATTTTTGGTCTCGTATTAACTGATACTTGTTGTCGATAGTTATTATCACTTCCGCGAAATAAGATTGTATTCAGGACGGAAGAAAATCCACGCCCTACAGTATCGTTATCCAGAAATGATAGATTGCGATCAGATGAAAGACCATAATCTCCCGAGAGGTTAGTTAGACCTCCTTCTGTAAATTTCCAGCCAAAACCAAATGATTTTCCACTACTCAAACTGCGTGTCTCTCGTGGCGTGCCAAGCTGGGCGCGGGCAACTTCATAATTTCGAGATCGTTGTGCACTCAAACCTGCTGAGACATTAGTAAAGGGGATATAGTAAAACTTCCAGTCCTTAACTTCATCCAGTATGAATATTCCGCTGAAGATTTTCTTAAATGGCTGAATATAATAATCGGAGGGAATATTAACTCCATAATTTGCTCTAAACTGCCATGACCAATTTGAACGGTTAAGAAAGGATGGATCTCGGTCGCTTGATTTGCTGTAATTGACGCCAAACGAAAGCTTGCTGATCGTTTCTCGAACGTACCATGCTTGAACGGGCGGTACGATTTTCACGTTTATCGAATAGGAATCTTGCACTCGCAATGATTGTGATTCCGTGATAATACTATCAGCGAGACGTTGGTCTTTACCTTCCGCAGCTTTCTCAACAACGATATCAGTATTGGGTTGATATTTGGGCTTAAGAAGATTCTCAGAATGAGAATATCCTATTGGAATAGATGTTCCTTGCCACTCTTGTGGGAAGAACCGACCCAATTCGAAGTTGGTATTTAAAGCCCAATTAACTCCTGTATTACGGCTGCCAAATCGCTGATCGAGTCCATGAAAATTAGGATCGGTTCGAGAGTAATTAAATCCCACAGCACCGATGTCTGCGAGTTTAATCTGTGTATCGAAACGATATGCTAATCCTGGTGCATTCTCAACATCGACAAGTCTCAATTCGTTGACCCAGACTTGGCCTGAGAGATATGGTTTTGTGCTCTTTTCAACGTGTCTCACCCCGATACCAATGTATCGAACCTGTCGAAGCGACGGATTTCCTCGTGCACCGTACATTGCTCCCGGGGGACCATTGGGTACGGGCTGAAGGATAAATTGATTGAGGGAGTCAGCCCTTGATTTAACTGCGGTGAGATCTGAAAAAATAATATTGATTTCATTGATCTCATTATTCTGTCGGTACCAGCCTGGGTGAATCGGTTGTCGATACTCATAATAATTGGTGGTGTCGTTTCCAAATCGCAAGAAGATTTCAGCATCAAATTGCGATGTGTCGATATATTGAAAACTCGGGTCACCATGAACAAACATCTTCATGGAATTGTAATTAAAGAGATCAAGCGGTCTTGCTGTAAAGTATTTGACAGCTTGCCTCGATGAGCCACGAGCTAAGCTATTGAGAACGAGTGCGAGAGATTGTTCATTCCCCTCGATAATTTGATCTGGTTGCGTTCGATCCCGTTCTCTGATAACACCCGGAGGAGTTCGATACTCAGGATTATCCTCGATGTTGACAACAGCGACCTTCATCGTATCATCATCTCTCGCAAGTTCTTGCCATTGATTTCCAACCAAACTAATTTCAGCAATTCGAATAGAAACAGGCTTTTTAAAACCAGTCAACCACATACGAGCATATTGAACGTTTTGAAGAATCGACTGTTTCGACTGAGTGCTACTCACTGGGAACACTTTCGCTTCATCAATGAGAGGTATGCGCAATTGATACCATCCATTTATTCCACCCCCCACTTTGAGGTGGTTGTTCACCAATGTACTTGAAGAATCATAATAGAGTGTATCGAGAGGGATTTCATAACCAAGATATTGATTCACGGTATTGACATCGCCATCGTTATTAAGATCCTCAGTATCAGGCAATCTTCCATCAGGTCCATTTCCATTATTTTCTGTACCATTTATCTTATCAAAATTTTTCCCTCCTACCGAGAACAGCCAATTATCACCGCTTGGCTCATTGGGGTCGACGTCCAGATCACCAGCATTTGCAGGACTATTGAGAAATGACTGAATGCGTGGATCGGACCGTTCCTCTACATCTGTTAACATATCGAGACCGACATCTTCCCCGGGATTCAGCACACCATTGGGAAGATCATTCACGACAAGATCTTCGGAATGAAGCTGTTTTCCCCTGGGATTGAGTGTGGGTATAACATCTTCGCTGATTCTGCCAAGATCGATATACAACCTCCCCCTTCTCAAATCATCTTCATCAGAACTGGATGCTTTTATCCACAACTCCAGATAACCAATGTTTTGGTCGATAAGATTACCCGCAGTGGAAGAGATATAACGCATTGTCCCTGCCCAGTTTTTTCCGGGATTACTATGAAGGTCTTGTGGAAGATTCGGAGAAAAATTGTACACACCACGCCGATCGGGATCATAGTCTATATTAAGTACGGTAATAAGTTCTTGCCCTCGTCGAACATCTTTATAGGGCCATATCTCTTTTGATGCCACATCGCTCGGAAGTCTATTGTACCAGGATATTTTTGCCTTCGAGTACACCTTAGTAGAATCGTCAACACTCTCGCCACCCAATATACTATGCTGCGGTGCGCTGGCAAGTTTCCATCCGGAGAAATTAATGGGAAGTGGTATTGTCCGTCGCGCTCCCTCAAAATCATCGAGGTAGGCAAGACTTGCCCCACCATCACTCTGAACTGTACTTTTCTTCGTGTTCGGATCGGGTAAGACATATGCTGCCTCCCCACCAAAACGAATCGTTGAGAGTTCCTTTGTCTTCAATAAAGGTAATGCATCCAAAACATCGGTGATAAACGAAGCGTTGATATTTGTAGAAGCATCTGCGCCGAGGATAAGATTTTGAGTTGGCTCTTCACCTAATCGTACTTTATCACTTAATGTGGCTTGATTCAAACTCATCATGGTAAATCCGAGATTCGTATTCGGGAGAAGATTAGGCATTTCACCTCTTGCGCCGATCAGTGTTTTCGACGCAAGCTGGAATAAGTCGTTCTGTTCATATTTCACTTGCACGTTGGCACCCGGAAGAAGTGCTTGAGGATTACGAATGATGACTTCGCCAATTATATAATCTACAGTGTAATCAATATTTGGCTGGAGAGGCGATCCATTTAACAACACCTGCACACTTCCTTCGACGATGTTAAACCCGAGATTGTACCTACTGGACTGAGCCGTTGAGGATTTCACCCGTAGAAAATATTTATTGTTGGTAATATTGTTTGCCGCCGCTGTTTGGGTCGTATCATAGATATCACCAAACAAAAGTGAATCGGGAACATTTATCGGTGGATTTAGATTCTGAAAGTATCGTCTGATACCTTCATCAAATGGTCGTAACGTGGGGAAGATAATCTCTGCTCGTTCTATATTCACAGTAAGTCCCGGTATGAAGTCGAATACGTTATCCGGTGCCTCGGAATTATTCTGATCGAAACGGTCAAGACCTAAAACTCGTAGAAGATATTCACCAAGGATCGCATCCTGCTCAGGCCCATTCGTACGACGAAGAATATGAAGCTCAAATCCTTCTTTTTTCAAATCTCTGCCTCCGATAGGATAAACATTTTTCAACAACATCTTCCACGCACGTTTATAACTTGGTTGTAAATATCTTGGCTTCACCAATTTAAGGATCAGCTTGCCATCCACCGTTGTATCCGCCTCACTCGTTGCTCCGAAAATCTCATCGTCCGCAGTACCACCAATAAAATCATTTCCAACCACAGTATACGATACTGCCAAAGCCTGATCGTCCGTGACATTTGTATTCAATACAACATATCCACCGAATTGGTTGACTTTATATTGAGCAGGATCAATTTTTATAAAACGTCCTTGTTCCAAATCGCCTGTCCTTTTACTCAATGTTGACTCGACATCGCTGGGATAGCTCGCTGATGCAAGACGTGGGGGGAGATCGATATATGCATTTGCCTGACGCTGACTCGGATCAATTCGATACCCCGATTGACTTACCCATAAATCTATTTTGATTATTTGTTTTTGTTGTATCTGTGGATTTTGTGAAATATTCGGTATCTGGGATCGGTTCAGGATATCATAGAAAGCTTCATAAAGGGTGTCAACAAAATAATAGGATTTTGAATATTGATGCGGAAAAATTTCAAGGGAGCTTTGTTGAGCTCCACCCGAAACAACAAGCTCTTTCGTTTGTCCTTTTTTCTGTGAAAGCAATGTCGTCAAAGTCAGAGGACCTGTCTGTAACTTCGCCTTTATCCCAAAGAGTGCCTGTCCTCCACCAACGAGTGATGGTGTTTGGAGAGAAACATTTCCCGCTTCAACACTCTGAACAATTTCATCTTCGTATCCTGTGTATTTTATCTTGAGTTGATTCTCATACTCAAATGTTCGCTGAGTATTCCAATCAGCGAGGATATTTAATTTATCTCCTACTATCCCATTAACATTGATACGAACCTCCTGATTGAAATCGGGTTCACTTCTACTTTGATCCAATGCCGACACAGTAACTTGATCGGACTTTTGATTGCGGTATGCTCCACGAATATCCACCGCCCCTGATACGTTGAGCT
>DASRUF010000058.1:0-7733 GCA_035655575.1 Bacteroidota bacterium
TTAATCGAGAATGTTATTTTTATGTTCTGTTCATCAATCGTTTTGCTGAAGTAGCTCAGTGGTAGAGCAGCGGTTTCGTAAACCGCAGGTCGTGGGTTCAACTCCCACCTTCAGCTCGAGTATAGTGCACATCCTGCTTCGAGCACCTCGACTCGGAATTCTTTCATATGAATACTACTCCAAATATCTACGACCTCATCATCATTGGTGCTGGTCCTGCTGGACTTGCATGTGCTATTGAAGCACAAAAGACGGGACTACATTATCTTGTTGTTGATAGAGGAGGTATCGTCAATTCTATCCAGCGTTTTCAACGAAACATGTTTTTCTTTTCAACACCTGATCTTTTAGAGATCGGCAATATTCCATTTGTCGTCTCAACAACTCGGCCAACTGCACTTGATTGTGTAAACTATTATCGTGGTGTAGCTCAACATTACAACCTTGCCTGCCGTTTTTACGAAAAGGTGGTTTCGAGTAACCGCCGGAATGGCCAATTTGTTCTTGAAGGTTCAAAAGGCGTTCAGTATAGATCGCTGGGGGTAGTTGTTGCTACTGGATATTATGATACCCCAACTTCACTCGGTGTTCAAGGTGAGGATTTACTGCATGTGAGTCATTACTATCAAGATCCGTTGCCGTATTTCCAACAAGATGTTCTCATCGTGGGAGGGAAAAATTCTGCAGTCGAGGCAGCGCTCGATCTGTATCGCCATGGTGCACGTGTTACGGTGGTGCATCGTGGCGCTGCATTGAGTAGTGGAGTGAAGTACTGGATATTACCCGATTTCGAAAATCGCGTTGCTGATGGTTCGATAAAACTTTATCTGAATACGGTGGTCGAAGCGTTCCAGCAGAACTGTACGATTTTGAGAGACTCAACTGGTAAGCACTGGGAACATACAGCCGATTCCGTTTTTATATTGATTGGGTATCGACCAGATACTGCTTTTTTGAAATCTCTGGGGATCGAGATTGATCCAGACTCGCTTGCACCTATGCATAACCCAGAAACCATGGAAACGAATGTCTTGAATCTCTTCGTGGCTGGTGGTATGGTTGGTGGACGATTCAATAATAAAGTCTATATCGAAAATGGCAGGGAACATGGGAAAAAGATTGTGAAGTGTTTGAATCAATAATGATAAATTTTCTAAAATTTCCTGATTGCTTCTTTCCCCCAATCTTCCTATATTATCCCCGCATTTCATAAAATATTTATGCTTCTTAAAGGAATTCGATGAACGAAGGGCAAATCATCCAAGTTATTGGACCAGTCATTGATTTAGATTTCACGGGCGGGAAATTACCAGCTATCTTGAACGCAGTGAAAATTCCTCGAAAGAATATTGAAGGAGTTGAAGAAGAACTCATTTGCGAAGTGCAACTGCATTTGGGTGAGGAGCGTGTACGCACCGTTGCGATGGATTCAACCGATGGTCTCGTCCGTGGAATGAAGGCATATGATTTGGGTAATCCCATTGAAGTGCCCGTTGGCCCAACAACACTTGGGCGGCTCATCAATGTCACCGGACATGCAATCGACAGCCTCCCTCCCCTTAACGGAGAAAAAAAGTATGCTATCCATCGAGCCCCACCCGCATTCGATCAATTGAGCACACTAAGAGAAATGTTCGAGACGGGGATCAAAGTCATCGATCTCCTCGAACCCTACTCAAAGGGTGGTAAGACGGGGTTATTTGGTGGAGCTGGAGTTGGTAAAACAGTAGTTATTATGGAATTGATTCACAATATCGCTCTGCATCATGGTGGCTACTCGGTTTTCGGTGGAGTGGGTGAGCGTACGCGTGAGGGAAACGATCTCTGGCTTGAGATGAAACAATCGGGAGTATTGGATAAGACGGCGCTTGTATTCGGACAGATGAACGAACCCCCTGGCGCACGCCAGCGAGTTGGTTTAACAGCATTGACAATGGCAGAATATTTCCGAGACGAGGAGGGCAAAGATGTCCTTTTGTTTATCGATAATATTTTTCGTTTTGTACAAGCTGGATCAGAGGTTTCAGCATTGCTTGGTCGGATGCCATCTGCGGTGGGTTACCAACCAACGTTGGGAACAGAAATGGGCGAATTACAAGAACGCATCACATCGACAAAGAGAGGATCAATTACATCAGTACAAGCAATTTATGTCCCTGCAGATGACTTAACCGATCCCGCACCAGCAACAACGTTCAGCCACTTGGATGCAACAACTGTGTTAAGTCGGCAGATCGCTGAGCTTGGAATTTATCCTGCGGTTGATCCGCTTGATTCTACTTCCCGTATTCTCGAGCCTGGCGTTGTTGGTGAAGAACATTACTTTGTTGCAAAGCGTGTGAAGGAAATTCTCCAAACATACAAAGATCTCCAGGATATCATCAATATTCTTGGAATGGATGAACTTTCCGATGAAGATAAAATCACCGTTGCAAGGGCAAGAAAAATTCAGAAGTTTTTATCACAGCCATTCTTCGTTGCAGAACAGTTTACAGGGATTGCCGGAAAATATGTGAAGCTTCAGGAGACGATCGGGGGCTTTAAAGGTCTCATCGAAGGTGAATATGACAACATACCGGAAAATTATTTTTACATGGTCGGTACGATCGATGAGGTCGTCGAGCGATATAAGAAAGCTGATGCATAGTTATTTTTAGCTATGGACAAGGCATTCAAGTTAGAAATTATCACACCGAGAAAAGTCGTTTACTCAGCCGATGTGGTAAGTTTTAGTGCACCCGGAGTTATCGGTGGTTTTCAAGTGCTGTATAACCATGCGCCAATGCTTGCCGCCATTGGAATTGGGGAAGTTAAGGTAGTCGATACTCAAAGTTCTGAATTTCGCTATGCAACCAGCGGAGGGTTTGTGGATGTTGTTCGAAACCATGTTGTTCTTCTTGCAGAAACGGCTGAACGACCTGAGGAGATTGATGTCAGTCGTGCAGAGGCGTCCAGAGATCGCGCAGTAAAACGCATACACGAAAGAAAACCTGAAACAGATCTTGATCGTGCAAGAGTCGCATTAGCACGTGCTCTTAACAGAAAACGATTAGCTCAGAGAGCGTAAATATTTTTTATACCATTCAAACCCACCCAATCCCGTTTGAGGGGAATGGAGTGGGTTTTTTCATTGACATTCAATAAGGGAAACACTATATTTTGCCTCATAAATTGATGCGACCCACACGAGCCGAGATCGATTTGAAAGCTCTTCAATTTAATTATGAGGGCATAAGGAAAAAGGTTGGAAAGAATATCAAGGTCATGGGCATTGTGAAGGCAAATGCTTACGGTCATGGGATTATAGATATTTCCCAAGCATTGATTCGTTTCGGAACTGAATTTTTGGGTACTGCGCTCCTTGAAGAAGGAATTTTTCTCCGTAAACATGGTATCTCTGTCCCCATACTTATCCTGGGTGGCGTCGGGGAATCTCATCTCCAACAAGTCCAAGCCTACAACTTAGATGTGAATGTGCCTTCATTTCAATCTGCCCGTCGCATCGATGAAGCGCTCGAATCAATCGATCGTGATGCCCGGATACGAGTTCATTTGGAGATAGATACAGGCATGAGTAGGACGGGTGCTTCCATTCATGAGGCTCAGAGGTTCGTTGAAGAGTCAGTTCGTTTAAAACATCTTGAGGTTGTGGGGGTCTTCAGTCACTTTGCGACATCTGACGAAAAGGATAAATCGTTTGCATATCAGCAACTTGAGCAATTCGACACCCTTATCAGAAAGCTTCGAGGTAATGGGATCGAAATTCCGCTTGTTCATATCGCCAATAGTGGTGCCATTCTTGATATGAAAGATTCTTATTATTCCATGGTTCGCCCTGGTATTATGCTTTATGGTATCTACCCATCAGAGACGACTTCGGAGAGTATTCCATTGAAACCGGTGCTCTCGTTGAAATCGAATGTGAGTTTTTTGAAAACGGTGCCAGCGGGAACAAGTATTAGTTATGGGCGGACACATTTTACCGCATCCACAACTACTATTGCGACAATACCAATCGGGTATGTTGATGGTTATAGTCGACGACTCAGTCATCAGGCGGAAGTATTGATTCGAGGCAGACGTTACCCGGTGGTTGGTACTATTTGCATGGACCATCTCATGGTTGATGTGGGCATGGATTCGGCAATTAGTTTAGGTGATAGTGTTGTCTTAATTGGTGAAGATCAAAATGAAGCAATCACGGTGGAAGAATTATCGAAGAAACTTGGAACTGTAACGTATGAAATCCTTACTGGGATTTCGGCACGAATTCCTCGAATTACGATCCAATAATATGAACAAAGAATATATGCTATGCCGAATGTTTATGCAGTAATCATGGCTGGGGGAGTGGGATCACGGTTTTGGCCCCGAAGTCGCGAAAAATCCCCGAAACAGCTTCTTGAGATCATTAATAAGGAGACGATGATTCAAAATACCGTCCAGCGTATCAGTGATATCATCGAACCGAAAAATATCCTCATCGTGACAAACAAAATCCAAAAGCCAACAGTCATCAAGCAGTTACCGAAAATTCCCGTTGAAAATATTATCACCGAACCGTTGGGACGAAACACAGCTCCATGCATTGGACTCGCCGGGCTATTCATTCGAAGAATAGATCCTGAAGCAGTCATGGTCGTTCTTCCAGCAGATCATATTATGCATGACGAGGAAGAATTTCGTCGCGTCTTGAGTCTTGCAATCTGGGTTGCCTATGAATCAGGTAAACTTATCACTGTTGGAATTCAACCAACAAGGCCTGAAACAGGATATGGTTACATACAAGTGATCGACGAAGAAGATGAAAAGAACCCATATTTCAAACGAGGAGTTTATCGAGTAAAGACATTTGCAGAAAAGCCCAACATTGCGACGGCACAACAATTTATCAAAAGCGGTGATTTTGTTTGGAATAGCGGTATGTTCATCTGGCGTGTTGATGCAATTATGCAGGAGATGAAAAACCTTTTACCAGAGCTATCCAGTGAGCTTAGTAAAGTCGATGATGCGATTGGGAAGGCAAATTTCGATCAGGTTGTCGAAACTGCTTATCGGACCATTCGTGCAATTTCGATAGACTACGGAGTAATGGAAAAGGCGAAAGATGTTTTCGTTATTAAGGGAAATTTTGGGTGGAGCGATGTAGGTTCGTGGAATGAAGTTTATCGAATATCGGGAAAAGATGATCATGGTAATTCTGTCAAAGGGAAGGCGTTGTTGTTGAATACACGGAATTCGATTGTTCATTCGGGTAATAAATTTGTTGCGACAATTGGTGTCGATGACTTAATTGTTATTGCCACCGATGATGCGATCCTTGTTTGCAAGCAAGGTCAATCACAGGAGGTAAAGGAAGTGGTTGATTATTTGCGTCGGAAACAGATGAATGAATATCTCTAATGCGAGTTCTCGTCTATTACACATGTCTGTTTATCACGATGAACTTACTGATTGGCTGTGTGTCTGCACCACGATTTACGTTCGCAAAATATCAGAGTGGAATCGGTGAAGGAACATATTCGATTTATGAGGAGGGGATGGCATCATACTATGCTGATGAATTCCATGGTAGGACAACTTCGAATGGCGAGACATTTGATATGAATCAATTAACGGCGGCGCATCGAACGCTTCCTTTTAACACCAAAGTTCTCGTCACGAATACTTTGAACGGGAAGGCAGTCACGGTAAGAATCAACGATCGTGGTCCATTTGTTGATGATCGTATTATTGATTTATCGCTTGCTGCTGCGCGTGCTATCGATCTTGTAGGACCAGGAACGGCAAAAGTAAAACTCCAAGTTGTGGAGCTTGGTGCAAATAAACCCTCGATAAAACCATAAAGGAAGAATGGCGAAAAAACTAATATCAGAACAAACAATCCAAGATGCAGCACGGAGAGGTGAGAAAAAAATCACTATTGATGGAGGAACAATTATCACGGCTGCTGCTAAAGACCGGGCAAAACAATTAGGAATACGGATTGAGCAGAAGGATCATAATCCCTCACGAGAATTAATCACTCCTATGCAGAAAACCGCTCCACAATTGGGATCGAAGGAAATAATTGCCATTGGTAGTGACCATGGCGGATTTCAACTTAAGGAAATTCTTAAACCGTTTCTCGAGAGTCTTGACAAAAATGTCGTGGATCTCGGTACGTATTCGGAGGAAAGCTGTGACTATCCTGATTTTGCATATGCTGTAGCACGGACGATTTCGTTAGGGAATGCCTCTAAAGGGATCATGATCGACTCAATCGGTTTGGCGTCAGCGATTGTTGCCAATAAGTTACCCGGAATACGAGCAGTATGTTGCTTCGATGAGTATTCAGCTAAAAGCAGTCGTGAACACAATGATGCCAATATCCTTACACTGGGAGGTAAGGTTTTGGGAAGTGAATTAGCGAAATCAGTGGTAAAAATATGGATAGAAACAAACTTCGGCGGTGGCAGGCACCAGAAAAGAGTCCAAAAGATAGCTGATATCGAAAAACGTGTACAATCTGGGGGTGAGCCAAATCGCTAAATAACCACCCTTTTGGAGGTTGATTATTCACATCTCTTCTCTTTTTTTCCAACCTGTTGACTTTTAAAGCATTAAATGGTATATTTGGAGTGGAAATTCAAATGAATAACCGAACTTATTGTAATATTAATTCGATATTGGAAAAATATGTCTCATATAAATTGTCTTTTGGGTGATTAAACTCTTTTTTTCCTCTATTCTCTTTTTGATCTCAACCGTTTCCTGCCTTACTCCCTCTCAATATAATTACCTTAGAAGTCCGAGTTCTCTAACTTCAGCAGATATTACTGTTCCATCACGGCTTGTCGATGAGGCTCTGCCCGTGGAAATGAGGGATCTGAATCAAAGATTCATTCAGACGTATGCCGAACAATTAAATTTGGACTACCGTTTAATACTTGCCATCATAAAGCATGAATCACAATTCGATGCTTCTGCAGTGAGTTATCGTGGAGCAACGGGTTTGATGCAGCTAATGCCCGTGACCAATTTGGAAATTGCTACGAAACTTGAGATCGATGAAACTTTACACCCCGAATCAAACCTGAAAATGGGGATGTATTATTTCGCACAACTATTGCAGTTATTCAAAGCGAGTACGTTGAGCGATAGAATACGATTATCGCTCGCTGCGTATAATGCAGGTCCCGGACGTATTTATGATGCACAGGAAATAGCAGCCTTTCTTGGTGAGCACCCCAATCGTTGGTCATCGATTGAAAAGGCACTGCCATTACTTTCAAAACGATATTCCTCCCTCCATTCAATGGTCTGGTCTGCTGGGAAACCCCGAAACGGGTATTTCGGTAGTCAGCGTCAGACTCTTTCTTATGTCGAAAGTGTTACTCAGACGTATCGAGCGTACTGCGAAACGATAAACTAGCCGATGTTCCGCTATGAGTGGTTAAACAAGATCTTCTGGGACTCGCTCTAAATACGCCAAGTGGGTTAGTGAATGGGCTCACTGAGTTTATGATAATTATAATTGTGGCGATGCCCATCAGAAAAATGAAGGGCAACAGAGTCATGACGTGAATCAATCAGAACTATGTGAATAGCTCATGGGAGGAGAATAGCGCACGCCACCACTGTTGTCCACAATCCATTTTTATCTCCCTCAGCAGATTGAGTGATGTTGTAAGTTTTTACGATCTTACCACTCATCTTATAAAACTTCTCACGCTCATCCCACGCCGCACTCG
>DASRUF010000059.1:0-4921 GCA_035655575.1 Bacteroidota bacterium
ATTATGAATTATGAAATTGTAGAATCCTTTTCCCAAATGGTACGGGAACGGAGAATCGACAAAGACATGCTCACGAGTATCATTGAAGATGTTTTTACGATGATGCTTCGAAAAAAATATGGTCCTGATGCTCGATTCGAAGTTATCGTGAATATGGATAAGGGTGACATAGAAATATATCTCGAGAAGGTAGTTGTAGAAACAGTTACAGACCCGAATACTCAAATTGATTTGGAATCTGTGCGGAAAAAAACAGATGAACCCCTGAACATCGGAGATGATTATGTTGAAGTCATTGATCCTCAGCTTTTTGGAAGGCGACTCATTGTGAGCGCAAAGCAAGCACTTAATCAGCGAATAAAAGAGATTGAAAAGGAATTGATTTATAATGAATACAACAACTCAATTGGCGAAATCATCGTCGGTGAAATTTATCAAGTACGCAAGGGTGAAATTCTCATTAATCACAATCGTAATGAATTGATTCTTCCTAAAAACGAGCAGATTGCAAGAGAGAAATATCGTAAGGGCGAAACGATTCGTGCCATCGTCAAGGAAGTACGTAAAAATGCTATTAATCCCTTTGTGATCATTTCACGATCCGATCCAAAGTTTCTCACCAAGCTGTTTGAGATAGAAATTCCAGAGATTTATGATGGTATTATTGAGATAAAAGGAGTTGCACGAGAAGCGGGCGAGCGATCAAAGGTCGCAGTTGAGTCACATGATGATCGTATCGATGCTGTTGGAGCTTGTGTCGGTATGAAAGGAGTTCGAATTCACGCTATCGTTCGTGAGCTGAATAATGAAAATATCGATGTCATTAATTTTTCTGATAACCAAATGATATATCTGCAACGGGCAATGGCTCCCGCAAAATTGAAGAACATTGAAATCGATGAAGAGAACAAAAAGGCGAGAGTTCATGTCGATAAAGATCAGGCATCGCTGGCTATTGGTCGTAATGGACAAAATATTCGTCTGGCGTCGAAATTGACTGGCTATGAAATTGACATTGTCAAGGAGGGAGTAGAGGAGGAATATGACATGGATCTCAATGAATTCCGAGATGAACTTGGTATTCCGTTATATGAAAGGTTAATTGAAGAAGGATACGATACTGCACGAAATGTTATCGAAGCTGAGGCAACCGAATTACTGAAAATCGAAGGATTGACAGAAGATAAAATCACATCAATTAAAAATATGATGCAACGCGAACTCGAAGAAGCGGAAGTTGAAGAAGATAGTGAGGCGAGTGACGAGGGGGGTGAGGTGACTGTTGGGAAGAGTGGAGATTTACAGTCGCCGGATAAATCGCAGGGTGAATGACCAATTCATGAAAGTTTAACGAGACAATAACCGCAACAGTTCAATGCAATGACAGAAAAAGGACAGACAAAAAAGAAAATATACCAACTCGCTAAAGAGCTCAATATCTCACACGAGACGTTGATGCAATATCTTAAGAAAAAAGGGCATATCGTCAAGAGTCACATGTCTGTTGTTGACGATGCCATGCTACATGATATCATGTCGCATTTTAAAAAAGATAAAGAAGTTGCGGAAAAACATCATCGAAAAATTCAAACCATTAGAGATACAAAAAAGAAAACAGAGCTTGCAGCCACTCTCTCTGAGGATGAGCCCACAAAAGTAAAGGTTTCCCCAAAACAAAAAGTAGATGAAGTTGTTGAAGTTACTCAACCGACATCTATTCCGTTTATGCCCGGAATAAGCATAGGGTCACCGACCCCCATCAGGACGGATGGAATACAAATTGAAGCACAGATTGAAGTAAAGGAAAAAGTTGGCAGTGAAGAAAAAGCTCCTGATGCTGATCAGATATTAGACAAAACAAGCGATGTTTCAGTAGTAGCTAAATCTCAGACTGAAACAGTGAAACTACCTGAAAAAAAATCCCCAGAAATATTCTCCCGCAAGATCCCTAAAATGGGATTGACAATTAAGGGAAAAATCAATCTCGATGAAGTGAACCGCACTGCCGCAACTGTTGAGGGAGCACCTCCACCTGATGCACCTCAAACCATTAGTGTTGAGGAACAACAGAAGAAGAAGAAAAAGAAAAAAAGAATTCGTACCAAATCTCAAGCAACGAGTGTTGATGAAACAGATGATTTACTTCGAAAAGCGACAAAGAAAAAGAAATTGAAATTTCGTGAAGTTGATAAGGAAGAGGTAGAGGAGGCAATACGGCGGACCCTTGCTGAGATCGACGAAACAAGTACAATATTACAGCGAGCAAATTTCAAACGGAAACGTCGTGAGAAAAGATTGATTGAGGAACAACGTCAAATAGAACAAAAAGAAAAAGATAAGACGATTATAAGAGCAACTGAATTCGTTTCAGTAAATGAGCTCGCTAATATGCTCGGCGTGAATGTCGCCGATGTTATTAAAAAATGTATCGATCTCGGGATTATGGTATCAATAAATCAACGATTAGAAAGAGACACCATTACGTTAGTTGCCGATGAATTTGGTTTTGAGGTCAATTTCGTATCGGAGTTATCGGACGATATTCATGCAGATGAACCTGAGGATGAGAGTAGGTTGGAACCACGTTCGCCTGTAGTTACCATCATGGGACATGTCGATCATGGTAAAACATCGTTACTTGATTATATTCGACAGAGTAATGTCGTTGCAGGTGAAGCAGGCGGAATCACTCAACATATTGGAGCCTATTCCGTTTCAATTGATGGAAAAAGAAACATTACATTTCTTGATACCCCCGGTCATGAAGCATTTACTGCTATGCGTGCTCGCGGAACTCAACTGACTGATATTGTTGTTCTCGTAGTCGCAGCTGATGAAAATGTCATGCCCCAGACAATTGAAGCGATTAGTCATGCTCAGGCTGCCAATGTGCCAATAATTATAGCATTGAACAAATGTGATAAACCCGATGCAAATCCTGACCGGATACGTCAACAATTGGCTGAAAAAAATATACTCGTCGAGGAATGGGGAGGAAAATATCAATGTGTAGAAATATCGGCAAGAATGGGGAAAAATGTAGATCTTCTGCTTGAAAAAATTCTTCTCGAAGCAGATATCCTAGATCTTAAGGCGGATCCTCATACCATTGGCAAGGGGATTATCATTGAAGCACAAGTTGATCGCGGTAAGGGAATTGTTGCCACAATACTTGTGCAAAAGGGTATGATGAAAGTTGGCGATTGCTTCGTCGCTGGTATACAAAGTGGAAAAATTCGAGCTATGTTTGATGAGCGCAGTCATCGAATCGAAGTAGCAAAACCCTCGACTCCAACTCAACTGACTGGGTTTGATGGTGTTCCACAGGCAGGGGATCCTTTTCTCGTCGTCGAGAATGAACGTGTCGCACGAGAAATTAGTGTACGACGTCAACAATTAAAACGAGAACAGGATTTTCGACTTCTCCGGAGCGTTAAATTAGATGATATTTCAAAGAAAATTAGAGAAGGTGAGATTAAAGAACTAAAAGTAATTGTGAAAGGTGATGTTGATGGTTCAGTCGGTGCGTTGGCAGACTCCTTAATGAAAATTGTACATGAAGAAGTGCGTATCAATGTGATCCATCGTGCCGTTGGTGGTATATCTGAATCTGATGTTTTGCTCGCCGCAGCTTCAAATGCGATAATTATTGGTTTTCACGTACGACCCAATTTGAATGCACGTCG
This sequence comes from Bacteroidota bacterium, assembly GCA_035655575.1. Taxonomy (GTDB): domain Bacteria; phylum Bacteroidota; class Ignavibacteria; order UBA10030; family SZUA-254; genus DASRUF01. The sequence continues at coordinate 3,687 of DASRUF010000059.1, forward strand.
ATTAGCCGAACAACAAAATGTAGATATTCATTTGTATGATATCATATACGATGCTATTGAGGATGTAAGAAAAGCACTTGAGGGATTGTTAGCACCTGAAAAAAGTGAAGAAATTACGGCTACTATTGAAGTAAGAGATATTTTCAAAATTCCCAAAGTAGGAACGATTGCTGGCTGTTACGTTCAGGATGGTAAGATTGCACGTGGTAATAAAATTCGTCTTATCAGAGATGGAATTGTCATTTATGAAGGCACTATGGCTTCTCTGAAACGATTTAAAGAAGATGTGAGAGAAGTGGAGTCCGGCTTTGAATGTGGTATCGGATTAGAATCATTTAACGATCTCAAAGTTGGAGATACTCTTGAGGCATATAAAATAATAGAAACGACACGAAAACTATCCTAAGACAGCACTATGTCGCTACGAACAGAAAGAGTTGCTTCTCTTGTTAAAGAAGAGGTGGGAATGTTGCTCACTCGGAATTATCGTGATCCCGAGTATGGATTTATCACCATTACAGAAGTTCATATGACACCCGATCTTCGCATGGCAAAAATTTATCTGAGTATTATGGGTAATACTACATTGAAAGAAAAAACTTTACGGATGTTAGAAGATCATAAAAAGGAGATTCGTTCATACATTGCATCCCATATTCGATTAAAATTTACCCCCACGGTTCAGTTCTATCTTGATGAAACATTCGATCGGGTTGAAAAAATCAATAATATCATAAAGCAAATTCATAAAGATGACCAACCACATTAACGATTCTGGATCAGGTAGGGCGAAGAATTCCTACGATACACTCATCATGAAATTTCATCGATGTTAATCACAATATTCGGCGATCGTGTTCTAATAAAATCCATACATGGTTATTGCTCATTCATTGGATGAAATACTTTATCAGCGTAACTCTGTTGTTACAGTTGGTACATTTGATGGAATTCATCTTGGTCATCAAAAAATTCTCAGTGAATTGCTTGCTTGCAAGAATGCTGCTAAGCGTCGCAGCGTTGTCATATCATTTCACCCCCACCCACGCGAGATTGTAGGCAGGGGACCTGTGGGACTTCTCACGACGCTTGATGAACGTTTAAATTTATTTGAAACATATGCTGTCGATATCACCCTCATCATTGATTTTACATTTGAATTTTCAAGGCAGACATCACTTGAATTTTATGAAAGGTACGTAGTGAAGGGAACTGGAGTCATGGAAGTAATTGTT
>DASRUF010000060.1:0-11701 GCA_035655575.1 Bacteroidota bacterium
GAACTCCAGTCTCAAATATCCATAGTGAGATTGATTTTTTTGCTGGAAGAACAGTAACAAAAGTATCGGGAAGCCCGTATTCAAATGGTCTCACAACAACAACTTGAAGATCATGCGAAGGAGGAGAAGATGAGAGATCAACTTCTAATCGTTCTCTTCTTTTTCGATAGTCAATATTGATTTTCTGGGAGCCAATCCAGACACAACATTGAATGGTGAGGAAATCTTTCGGAAGATTTGGAGATAGTATAATGCGTGATTTTGTAGCATCGATGCTCACACCTAAGTATGATTGGTAAACATTTCGAATGAACTCAGCTAAACTCCACGCTTGCGTGAACGTTCCCGAGAGTTGTGGCAAGGTTTCACCAGAGCGAGGAGCTGCATCGAGTAATTCAGAAAGTGTCCCAACAGCACCACGATCGAGAATTTGTTCGACCATTTTATTAGTCACTCGATAAGCAAGATCAGGAACTCCAAATCGCGTTGCATAGTGAATCCATGGCCCAGCAAGCCATGTCCACACAATGCCTTGATGATACGCCGCATCTTGAACATAGTAGGGCTGATAGTGATGATAGGGATGGAAGTTGGGATCGTCTTGTGAAAGTGAAGCAATACCGTGCTCATAGACAAGACTGTGTGTTATATTTTCGAAAATCCGTTGCTGACATATTTTATCATCAACAAGATCGATTGCAAAGAGCTGATTCGGACGAAGCTGAACATCAGGAGTTCCATCACTGTTCAAATGATCGTAGATAAATCCTGATGCCGTACTTACAAAAAACTGATTAAAATTTTGACTAAGGATGATTGCGGTATCACTCCATTTTCTAAATGAATCATCATCACCGACTAATTTAGCAATCTCCATTGCTGCATTGAGCTGATTCCACCAGAGTGCTTGAATGTCATTCCCACGAGTTCCTCTGGGGCTCCATGGACCATCAGGTCCGACGGCATCCATCCAGGTTTCTGCATCACCATGAGTTAAAAAATAGAACTTATCGGTATGGTACTGCAAGGTTCCTTCAACTGCTCGTTTTACAACGGGGTACATCTTAACGGCAAACGATGTGTCGCCTGAATACTTATAGTATTGCACAAGAGACATGGTAAACCAAGGTGTTCCATCGGCGGTATTGTAATGAACCGAATTTGTGGTGACTAAATTGGGAATTCGACCGTAATTTGTACTCGATGGGTTTGTATCCTGCCATTCAGCAAACGATTGAAGTATATCTTTCGCTGTAGAATAATGACCAAGCACCATTGTCGCACCCGGTAACGAGATGAAGGAATCTCTCCCCCAATAATTATTAAACCACGGTAACCCAGCGAATATCCCTTTCTTCAATTGATTCATTATCAGTCCATCCATCGATAATATTGTCCAATGGAGTGCTTTGGTGAATCGTTGATCATTCGTAACGATGTAGGCATTGTTGAGAATTGATTCCATTCGCCTTCTTCTCTGTGTGATACATTGAGACCAATTCTTGGTTACATAAAGCACCGATTCTTTTGTTTGAAGCTTAGTATTGCCTGCTGCAAAAACAATTGTCGTTTTGTTTTCTGAAGATTGTAATGCTAACTCACAAGGAGAAAAATTCCGTTCTAATATTCTCCCTCTCTGATTGAATTGGAGCTTATCAGTCTTACCAATCATTGTCATCCCAATCCATGCAGGGTAGTTCTCCTCCGGAGTACGCTGAAGATGATTTTTCCGGGCGATCATGACGATTCCATACGTGGTATCTACGACGTAATCCTTCATCGAAAGCCCATTGGTGTACAGTGGTTGCACTCCAACGAGAGCTCCTTTGGAGTGTTCAAGTTCAACGATCATTGCATCGAGCGAATCAAGGACTGTCAATGTTTCGCGAAGTCGGTGCTTGCCGTATTCACGCTGTAGTTGATGCGGATATACGCGTGCGATAGCAGCATCGGATTTTCGGACATCTTCATTATCAAGTGTAATGAGATAATCTTCCATAATTTCACGAGCCATTACGGTCCATCCTTGCCATGCTGTGCGGTGTTCTCCATTGGTTTCAGTGTAGAAATGACCGGCTTGTTTGTTCGTATATGCAATTTCCCGTGATTCACCTTGCACATCGATGGCAAGCTGATTAAGTGTGATTGGACTTCGAAGCGACATTTGTTGAGCATCGCTAACATAAGAAAGCACAACAAACGTGAGTAACAATCGTGTCATCGTGCGTTTAGATAAGATCATTACGGAAAGAAAAAAATGAATGTCAGCATCTATTTGTACTGCCGATGAATAAAATCAATCGTAGAAATTTCTTTGCCATTGATGGTGACATAGCTCCGCTATCAAATGCTCGCTCAATTGTTTCCCATCAGAAACACTGCAATTTTCTTCAACATGTTTTACCGTCCGCATTCCGGGGATGACTGTCGAGACAGCTCGATGATTCAGACAAAACCGAAGGGATAACTCGGGAAGAGATTTTGCCTCGTCGCCCAGAAGTGCTTTCAATTTTTCAACTCGATCAAAGACTTCACGTTTCCTATCACCACGGAAATATTCATTACGCCAATCTTTCTCTGGAAAAGTTGTCTCAGGAGTAATGCTCCCCGTCAACGAGCCTTCATCAAATGGAACACGGGCAATAACTCCAATGTTTTGTTTTTGGCATAGGATAAATAAATCATCCTCCGGACTTCGGTCAAAGATGTTATAGATGACCTGAAAGGTATCAACTTTTCCGGCTGAACCGACTCGCAGTGCGTTAGATGACTGATGGTCGTTTATCGAAACACCAAAAAAACGGATTTTCCCGTCGTCTCTCAATTCACACAGAGCATCGTACCACTCTGAATCATCTGTCCATGAGTCATCCCATACGTGGAGTTGCTGGACATCGAGAACATCGACATTAAGATTCTTCAGACTTTGTTCGGTGCATTCAATAATATAATTGTAGGGAAATGCTTCACGAATTGTTCCTTTGGCGGGCCATTCACCGTTCCTCGGCGGTATCTTTGTTGCAATTACGAACCGCTCTTTACGATCCTTCAAAAACTTTCCGACCAAACGCTCGCTATGTCCTCTACCGTACGCAAGAGCGGTATCAATAACATTCACTCCTAAATCAGCGGCACGATGAAGCGAATTCAACGATTCATCATCATCCGAACCTTGCCACATGCTGCCACCGATGCCCCAGGCTCCAAATCCGACTTCAGATACATGAAGCTGCGTACGACCAAGCGTTCGGTAGTGCATTTTCGAATATTAATCCTTCCCGACTGTTATGTTATCATGTCGCAGCGCGCCACCAAGTTTCACTGCTCTGAGAGGAATGTAATTTGGAATTTATTAACACAAAAAAAATATGACTACTACTTTTTCAACTTCTCCTTAAATACCTTTTTGAATTTTTCCAACTTTGGCTGAATAACAAATTGACAGTATGGTTGCTCAGAATTTGTGTTATAATAATTCTGATGGTAATCCTCCGCTTTGTAAAAATTTGTGAACGGCTTTATCTCCGTAACAATTGACGCATTAAAAATGCCAGCATTGCCAAGTTCTTTTTTATAATGTTCTGCAATTCGCTTTTGTTCATCGGTATGATGAAAAATGACTGAACGATACTGTGAACCGACATCATTGCCCTGTCGATTCGGAGTTGTTGGATCGTGTGTTTTCCAAAATACTTCCAGAAGATCCGCGTAGGAGACCACGGTTGGATCGTATGTGATTTGACAAACTTCTGCATGTCCGGTAGTACCGTTACACACCTGCTGATACGTTGGATCTGCCACGCTACCACCAGCATACCCCGAGATCACCGATTGGACACCCTTGACATTCTGAAAAATGGATTCTACACACCAGAAGCACCCTGCACCGAAGGTAGCAGTTTCTAATTGAGTCATATTCTTTTTTTGATGTGATTGAGGTGTTGATTGCCCGGTTAACGCTTGCACACTATTCGATGATTCCAAAGGGAAGGGAATTAATACCATCACCATGGGATAAAACACTCGAAATAATTTCATAAAGTTTTTCACTGAGTCCCAACTGATGAAGAATTTACGTTTTTACTTTACCCTGCTTCGCCACAGCCTCCATCGCCTGTTTTACAGCTTCGGGGTCACCGAGATAGTAATTTCGCTGTGGTTTTAACTTTGCATCAAGCTCGTAAATCAAAGGAACACCAGTCGGAATATTCAATTCTACGATTGCTTCATCAGGGATATTATCGAGATACTTTACTAATGCCCGCAAGCTATTCCCATGCGCGGCGATGATCGTCCGCTTTCCCGATGTAACCGTTGGTGCGATAACATCATGCCAGTATGGAAGAAATCGAGCAACGGTGTCCTTGAGACATTCTGTTAACGGTCGATCATTATCTGCAAGACTTTTGTATCTTGGATCGTGTGTAGTAGATCGGGGATCATTCGACTCAAGTGCAGGTGGTCGAGTATCGTAGCTGCGTCTCCATGTGTGCACTTGTTGTTCACCGAATTTTTGAGCCATCTCTGCCTTGTTCAGACCTTGCAAAGCACCGTAATGTCTCTCATTAAGTCGCCACGAATTATGAACGGGGATCCACATGAGATCCATCTCATCAAGCACAATCCATAATGTGCGAACCGCACGTTTTAAAACCGATGTAAAAGCAACATCAAAAAGAAAGCCGTTTTCTTTTAAAAGTATTCCAGAACGTTTCGCTTCCCCAACACCCTTCTCAGATAAATCAACATCGGTCCATCCCGTGAAACGATTTTCTTTATTCCAGACGCTTTCACCATGACGTAAAAGGACAAGTTTATGCATAAAGGATTCCTATTCACTTTCTGTTGAAAAATTGAACTCACGCATGAGAGCTTGCTCTAAATTATAAAAATTTATTGATATATGCTTCTACTCTTGACTTCCTTGTGATTTATAGTATGGATTTTCACCGGATTCATGATCGGTTACATCGATAATGTCTCCAATTTCAGGTATTGCCCTTCGAATAATGCGCTCGATTCCCTCTCGAAGTGTAACAGTCGCCATACCACAACCATGACAACCACCGCCGAAGCGGAGAAACATACGATTGTTTTTAACATCGATTAACTCGACATAGCCACCATGATTCGCGACTGCTGGATTGATCTCCTCTTGAAATATTCGATATACTTTCTCTCGAAGTTCATCTTCTGTTGGCATTTCATTAATAACAGAATCTGAGATCGGCGATATGCCTGATTGTAGTTGAGTTCGGATGATCGAACCAATCTGTTTAGCAATAGGCATCCACGGTTCATGTCCTGATTTTGTTACCTTCACGACAGTATTCGATATCAGAATACCTACGACATTCTCGATTTCGAAAAGCTTCTCAATGAGGGGTGATCCCTTTGCTCTTTCTTTATTCGCAAAGTACATCGAACGTCCCGGGTACACTGGACGATCAACTGTAAACTGGCACGTCTCCGCACTTTTGATGTCTGCCTGTATTTTTATCTCTTGTTCCATCATCGCATTAGATATACATTGTTGTTATCATATTATTTTGCAATCTTTACAAAAAGGGGGCACAGCAGATAGCGCCAATGATCTGAAATGTCCGCATATAACTCTCGAAAATAACCTGAGAATTTTTTAAACGTTAAAAGAATTACCGCACCCACAGGTTTTCGATGCTTGAGGGTTATTGAATACAAAACCCTTGCCGTTGAGATCATCCTGAAAATCGAGCTGAGTTCCTGCGAGATAAAGAATACTCTTTGGATCGATAAAAATTTTCACCCCTTCTGAAGACATAATTTTATCGTTCGGATTTGGTTGGGCATCGAAACCGAGAACATAGGTGAACCCCGAACAACCTCCGCCTTTAACTCCGACACGCAATCCGTGTGTATCAGGGATATTATTCTCTCTTCGAATTTCGTCGATCCGATGCGCTGCTTTCACAGTGATACCAATTTCTTCTATCGTTTCTGGTTGAACATTTGTTATTTCAGACATTGTGATTCTCCTATAAAATAAAATTTACATCATTCCTAATTCAAGTTTCGCTGCTTCTGACATCATACTGGGATTCCATGTCGGATCCCATACCACTTGCACTACCACCGATGTTACACCCGACACGCTCTTCGCTTTTTTCTCAACATCCGATGGCAGTGATTGTGCTGCAGGACAATACGGTGATGTCAACGTCATCTTGATTGACACAGCACTATTATCATCAACATGGACATCGTAAATCAATCCAAGCTCGTAGATATTCACAGGAATTTCCGGGTCAAAGCACGTCTGTAAAGCCTCAATGACCTGTGCTTCGATAATACTTTTTTCTATCGTACTAATTTGAGTGTTTTCCATTAAATCAGTTTTTGGCAAGCTTGAAAGTCCCCTTACCAGTCAGACCCGCAAAGGTTATCCAATGCCATTCTCCTTGTATAATATTTCGTTCGAACTTACCGATGAGTTCAAAGTTATTGTCAATATATTGAGGATACAATTCGATCCAAATGTTTTTGCCTTCAATCCCTCCAACATGTTGACCACTTCCTATCTGATTGCCAACCCGACCTGGATCTGGATAGCCAATTTGTTTAATATCCCAGTTTCCAATACACCTAATAGAATCCTTGTAAAAAATAGTTAGCGATCCTTCAGCGACTGCAACACCTGATGAATCGAAAGCCGTGTAGTGATAAGCACCCGAAGGAATCGGCTCAGGTCCAGAAATCTCACTGCTGCGATTACAACCCGAAAGCATAACAACAATTACCAGAAAGACTTTAGGCAAATTTCGCATAAGACCTAAAGATGATACACAAGACCCTAAACCATTCCGAATACTTATTACTCAGTTGAAACAACCTCTTCCTTCGCTTCAAGCGCTGCCTTCAACGTATGCCACGCTAAACTTGCACATTTCACTCTTGCCGGGAATTCCGATACCCCCGAAAATGCTGCAAGCTTACCAAATGTGTTAAGTTCTGCTATTCCATTCAATTGACCAGTGACTAAGTTATGAAAACTTTTGAACAATTCTTCTGCCTCTTTTTTTGTCTTTCCTTTCACCGTTGCACTCATGACTGAAGCCGATGCTTTCGAGATTGCACATCCTTGACCTTCGAAGCTGATATCCTTGATAATATCGTTCTCAACTTTTAAATACAAGGTGAAGTGATCACCACAGAGCGGATTGTATCCTTCTACCTTCCGATTGGCGTCATGCATCCTTCGAAAGTTTCGTGGACTCTTGTTATGATCGAGGATAACTTCCTGATATAATTCATTGAGAGCTGACATTAGGTTAACACCTCGATGACTTTATCGATGCCCTTGACGAGTGCATCGACCTCTTCTTTTGTATTGTACATTGCGAACGAAGCACGTGCCGTCGCAGGGATACCAAACCGATGCATAACGGGCTGAGCGCAGTGATGGCCAGTCCTGATTGCAATCCCATCATCATCTAAAATCGTCCCGATATCGTGAGGATGAATCCCCTCGAGCACAAATGAGATTACACTCGCCTTCTCTTTCGCCGTTCCAATGATTCTTAGTCCCTTGATGTTGGAAAGTGCATCTGTGGCATACTCAAGAAGTTCCTGCTCATGTGTATTTACTGCCGTCATGTCAAACCGGTTGAGGTAATCAATCGTTGCACCGAGTCCAACACCGCCCGCGATGTTCGGCGTTCCAGCTTCGAATTTATTTGGGAGATCGTTGTAAATCGTCTTTTCAAACCTTACTGATTTTATCATATCCCCACCGCTTTGATAGGGAGGCATCGCTTCAAGCAAGTGCATCTTTCCATAGAGCACTCCAACGCCTGTTGGTCCAAACATTTTATGTCCAGAGAAGGCATAGAAGTCACAATCCAACTCACGAACATCTATTGTCATGTGAGGAATTGCCTGGGCACCATCGACAAGAACTGGAATACCATAACGATGTGCACGTTCAATAATTTCTTTGACCGGATTGATCGTTCCTAACGCATTCGAAACATGGACGATGGAAACAAATTTTGTCTTAGGATTGAGAAGACGTTGATATTCATCGATCAGTAACTCACCATCGTCATTCATCGGAATGATGCGAAGCTTGGCACCCTTCTCTTCACACAGAATCTGCCATGGAACGATATTGGAATGATGTTCCATAGCCGATATGATTATTTCATCTCCCTGTCGAATATTTTTTCTACCATAGCTGCTCGCGACAAGATTTACACCTTCAGTCGTACTGCGGACGAAAATAATCTCTTGGCGATGAGCAGCATGAATATAGTGTTGGATTTTATCACGTGCCGCTTCGTACGATTGAGTCGCCTTATCACTGAGGTAATGGACTCCTCGATGGATGTTTGAATTCTCTTCCAAATAATACTTCGTCATTGCATCAATGACAACTTGCGGTTTCTGACTGGTCGCGGCGTTATCGAGGTACACAAGAGGTTTTCCATTAATAATCTGTTTCAAAATCGGAAAATCCTTCCTGATCCTGAGAAGATCAACCGGCTTTTCGATAAGCTGAGGAGCTACGATATCAGATTCGATGTTCATAAGAGTGCTCGTTATGACTGCTCGAGTCGATCGTGAGTTATAATATGAAGTTTTTCTTTCAGCGGTTCGATACTTATGCGACTGAGTACGTCATTTGCGAAAGCATATATCAGCATATCTCGAGCTTTCTTCAAATCTACCCCGCGTGACCGCAGATAGAATATTGCCTCTTCGTCTAACTGTCCGATCGTTGCACCATGCGTACATTTCACATCATTAGCAAAGATTTCCAATTGTGGTTTGGTATCAACGGAAGCGTTATCGGACAAAACGAGATTCTTATTTGTTTGTTTGGCATCAGTCTTTTGAGCGTCTTTGCGAACTTTTATTTTCCCGTTGAAAACCCCTTTTGATTTACCATTGAGAATACCTTTGTAAAGTTCGTGGCTGTTACAGTGGGGCTTCGCATGGTCAATCGTGGTATGATTGTCGATATGTTGGTTATCGGTACCGAGGTATAAACCATTCAAGGTACTCTCTGCGCCTTCGCCGTCGAGAACAGCAAATACGTTGTTGCGAACTAACGATCCACCCATTGAGATAACATGCGAAGTATAATTGCTCGACCGAGATTGCTGTACATATGTTGATCCTATGTGAAATGCTTTAGTGCTTTCATTCTGAAATTTTACATGCTCAACGACAGCATTCTCGCCGAGTACGATCTCTGAAACGGTGTTGGTAAAATAAGTGTCGTTTGCTAACGTCACATACGTCTCAATAATTTTCACCTGACTATTTCGCCCAACTACAATTAAATTTCTCGGATGAGTAACGTGTTCTTTCTCATGAGTTGTAGAGATGAACATGAGATGAATGGGGACATCCATGATAACTCCATCAGGAATGAAAACGAAAGCTCCATCATAGAGAAAAGCGGTGCTCAGAGCGGTAAATGGATTTTCATCGTAATGAGCATATCGGGTTAAATGGTTCAAGAGAATTCCCGCATCGTTTTTTAACGCATCAGCAAGACTACCTATTTTCACACCTTCAGGGAGTCTTACCAAATTCCTAACCGTCTGCTTGGAACTACCCAAAGAATGATCTGGGGAAAAGAGCCCATCAATAAAAGTACAATGATAGCTTGGGAAGTCGCTAAATCCCAATCGGACCAGATCATTATGTGTTACTTGAGAAGTTCTAACTCCATGCAATGTTTTGAAATTGATTTTCGTGATTGGCGAGACATCGGTGTACTTCCATTCTTCGACCCGAGTTGTAGGAAATCCCAACTCAGCAAAACGAATAATTGCTGCCTTCCGAATCTTCTGGATGTCAGATGATGCATCCCCATTGAGATTCTTTTCCAAAACCTCGAATGATGCGAGATACCAATCTTTTGTCGATTTACCCGATGTCACTGTTTGCTCTCTCATTTAAATAGTGTTTCATCATATTAATTAAGAATTGACTACTACCTCTTCCTGTGCTGTTTTTATCCAGTCGTATCCTTTTTCCTCCAATTCGATTGCCAATTCTTTTCCATCCGACTTAACAATTTGCCCATCCATCAGAACATGAACGTAATCTGGAACGATGTAATTGAGTAATCGTTGGTAATGTGTTACGACGATGATCGCATTTTCTTTACTTCTGAGTTTATTTACACCATCGGCAACAGTGCGCAGGGCATCGATATCAAGTCCTGAATCTGTTTCGTCGAGAATTGCAAGCTTCGGCTCCAACACTGCCATTTGAAATATTTCATTACGCTTCTTCTCACCACCCGAAAAACCCTGATTAACAGGGCGATTCAGGAGACTTTGATCCATTTCTACAAGTTTTGCTCTCTCCTTGATAAGAGCGAGAAATTCAATGGCGTCAAGCTCCTCAAGTCCACGATTTTTTCTAATCGCATTCAAGCCGGCTTTAAGGAAATAGGTATTGCTCACACCGGGAATTTCTACGGGATACTGAAACGCGATAAAAATCCCTTGGCGAGCCCGATCCTCGGGAACCATTTCCAGGAGATTCTTACCCTCATAGAAAATTTGCCCTTCGGTGACGTTATAAGATTCACGACCGGCGAGTACTTGAGCAAGGGTACTCTTTCCTGATCCATTAGGACCCATAATGGCATGGACCTCACCAGCATTGACTTTGAGGTTTATCCCTCTCAAGATTTCATTTCCATCAATTCCTGCATGTAGATTTATAATTTCAAGCATTTTCTTCATCCATTCTTTAATTTTAAATTGTTATCCAACACTTCCTTCAAGACTTATTCCTAAGAGCTTCTGTGCTTCAACAGCAAATTCCATCGGCAGCTCGCGAAACACTTCTTTACAGAATCCATTCACGATCATATTGACCGCATCCTCGTTGGAGAGTCCACGTTGTTTGCAGTAGAAAATCTGGTCTTCACCGATCTTGGAGGTTGAAGCCTCGTGCTCAATCCGCGCAGTTGTATTCTTCACTTCCATGTAGGGAAACGTATGAGCACCGCATTTATCACCAATGAGCAATGAATCACACTGTGAGAAATTTCTTGCACGAGCTGCATTTTTTTGGATCTTCACCAAACCACGATAAGAATTTTGTCCATGCCCCGCAGAGATTCCCTTCGAAACGATCGTGCTGCGAGTGTTCTTCCCCAGATGAATCATCTTCGTTCCGGTATCAGCCTGTTGATAATTATTCGTGACTGCAACAGAGTAAAACTCTCCTACAGAGTTATCACCCTGCAGGATACAACTTGGATATTTCCATGTGATTGCAGAGCCAGTCTCAACCTGAGTCCATGTTATTTTTGAGTTGATCCCTGAGCATTTCCCGCGCTTCGTTACAAAATTGTATATACCGCCTTTCCCTTCCTTATCACCGGGATACCAATTCTGAACTGTTGAATATTTTATCGTTGCATTGTCGAGGGCGACCAATTCAACAACAGCCGCATGTAATTGGTTTTCATCTCTCATCGGTGCTGTACACCCTTCGAGATAACTCACATATGACCCTACGTCAGCAACAATGAGCGTACGCTCGAACTGTCCCGTATTTTTTGCGTTGATGCGGAAATACGTGGAAAGCTCCATCGGACAACGTACACCCTTAGGAATATAGACGAATGAACCATCACTGAAGACGGCTGAGTTCAACGTCGCAAAAAAATTATCGGAATACGGGACAACAG
>DASRUF010000061.1:0-4905 GCA_035655575.1 Bacteroidota bacterium
ATAACTTTTAGAAGGGGGTAAGTGAACCGTGGCGTTTACGTTTTTCGTTGCATGAATAATACGCATATACTAAATTTAATATTTAAAAGCACTAAAAGACAATCCCATTCCAAACTTTTTTATCGTTTTGTAGGCTTAAACAACCTTTCTCTATTGATATGGATTTCTCTGTGTAAAAAGATAATAATCCCTTTACAGGGCATCCTAAGCGAATTAAATCCGTTTTTCGAAGCAATCCCCTTCATGCTCAAGTGATTTCCATATCGTTAAACGACCCCTGTTGATGTTAAGTGATCACATGGGGTGTGATACTTTAGTGCATATCTTGGGAACTAGGATAATCATCTAAACACAGAGCGTTCAGTCAGCAGCCATCATGTTGAGATATGTTTTACTTCGGGGCAAAAATGTGATAAAGCATGACATAGATTATTACTCCTGAGATCGATACATATAGCCAAATAGGATACGTCCAACGTGCGATTTTCTTGTGTTTCGAAATATCATTTTTTAAACCCCTGCGAAGGGTTATGATAGAAAAAGGGACGATTGCTGTAGCAAGTAGGGTATGAGAAAATAAAATTATAAAATACACGGGACGTATCCATCCTTCTCCTGTGAACCGAGTTGTGCCATGATGATAATGATAAGTAAGATAGGAAATCAAAAACAGTATTGAGATCATAAAAGCAGAAATCATGCATCGTTTGTGTGCCTGCTGGTTTCCTCCCTTTATATAATGGTGTCCGACAGTCAACAATAGAGCGCTTGTCGTATTCAAAAGAGCATTAAGCGTCGGGAGAAAATCAATCATTATCAGTTCTAATCAATGATCGTGCATCCTGAGATAAACTTATCAAAGATTCTTCATCTTCACTGTCGTAATAGCCTCGAATATTTGCTTCACCGTCAAGAAGGACAAACTTTGTGCTGTGGATGATAGCATTGGTATCATCCTCCACGCCGAGATGAAATCCTTTCTGAATAAGAGTATACATGGCTTGTTTATCCCCAGTCAAGAATGTCCATCTTGTTTTGATGGCGCCAAACCTTTGCGCGTATTCTGTTAGTACCTGCGGCGTATCATATTCTGGGTCTACGGAAAATGAGAGGAATTGTATAGAGGGTTCGTTTGCAAAATCTTGTTGAAGCTGCTTCATACGTTCACTCATTAAAGGACAGGGTCCTGCACAAGTCGTGAAAATAAAATCGGCTATTGTAATTTTGTCCTGTAAGTCATTATGGGTAAATATGCTATTATCTTCAGTAGTTAGAGAAAACTCTTGTACTTGGCTGATGATCGGCAGCTCGCTTTTCTTTTCATGACTTGCAAGATATATGCGTGTAGTTATGATGCCGACAGCAAGAACTGATAGTACAATCCAAGTAACTCGTGAAAGATATGAAGGCATTTTTTGTTCGTAATTTTAATGTTGTTTCCTCACCAAGTAGGTTGATAAACAAAATGTTAAGATTGCAAAACCAACTGTAACTAAAAAATTGATTGGTAGTGGGGATAAATCTCGTGTTACGATGTGACCGTTAAGATACAATGCCTGTCGCAATGCTGCGATTCCGTACGACAATGGATTGAATGCCATAACTGTGCTGAGCCAGTGTGTTGCGCCGGAACTTGGAAATAATGCACCTGAAAGAAGCCACATAGGAATCAGAAATAAATTCATAACAGCGTGAAATCCCTGTGTCGAATCCATGCGCCATGCAATCACGAAACCAAGTCCAGTCAGGCCAAATGAAATCACGAACAGTATTGATAAAATCAACGATAGAGAAACAATGTTCAATGAAATGCCAAGGAAGGGGGCGAGAAGCATGAAAATGATTCCTTGCAGTAATGCAAGAAATGTTCCCCCGAGGATTTTTCCAAGGGCGATGCTTGACCGGGGAATCGGAGCCACGATTACTGATTGTAAGAATCCTTCTCTTCGATCTTCTATTATGGATATAGTGGAAAAAATCGAAGTGAACAGAATAACAAGTATGATTGTGCCGGGAAAGAAATATTCGAGATAGTTGATCGAGGGCGGCGCACTGGGATGGCTGAATGATCCGCTCAGTCCAGATCCAATTAAAAACCAAAAAACAAGTGGAGATGCAATGACACCAATGATCCTGCTGCGCTGGCGATAGAAACGTACAAGTTCCCGCTGACAAAGTGTAAGAACGGGGAGAAAATAACTTGTCTTTCTTTTTCCAATGCGTGGAGTCATGATAGCGATGAAGTAGTGATATTGCCATTATTCCAGAATTTATGTCCGGTTTTTTGGATGAACACATCTTCGAGCGTTGGTTTTGAAACTGTAACAGCATCGATCATACCGGGAAAAGTTTGTACCAAGCGTGGGAGAAATTCATGTCCGTTTTGCAGTTCAATGTGAATACTATTGTCTATAATCATAGGAGAACCACCGAACTTTTTTTGAATCATTTCACATAGATCTTGAGACTGGTTTGTTTTGATTGTAATGACGTCTCCACCAATTTTTGATTTTAATTCAAGCGGGGTATCCAGTGCGACAATATTTCCCAAATCGAGGATAGCAATTCGGTCGCATTGCTCTGCCTCTTCCAAGATGTGAGTTGTGAGCACAATAGTTACGCCGTCAGACGATCTTAATTGTTGCAGATAATTTATTAAATCCCTTCGTGCCCCAGGATCGAGGCCTGTGCTTGGCTCATCGAGTAGAAGAAGTTGTGGGGAGTGTAGTAATCCTTTTGCAATCTCAACACGACGCTGCATACCACCAGAAAGATGTTCTACAAGATCATCACTCTGATCAGAAAGTCCGAGTTGGGCAAGTATTTTTTCAATCCGTTGGTGCAACATGGAACCCCGGAGATTATAAAGATGCCCCTGGTGAATAAGATTTTCTTCTACGGTTAGTTTTTTATCTATGCTGGGATTTTGGAATACGACACCAATACATTTTCGTACTTCGGTCTGCTGTTGGCTGACATCAAAACCGAGAATCGTTGCTTGACCGTCAGTAGGATTTATCAGTGTGGAAAGAATTCGGAAGAGGGTACTCTTGCCGCTTCCGTTTGGACCGAGGAGACAAAAGATTTCTCCTTGGTTGATTTGAAGTGAAATGTTGTTCAGCGCACGGCGAGGCTCAGCGGTCCGTCGGGTAGCAGGATACGTGTGCGTCAGGGAAGCAACATCAACAGCGGGTTGCATGAAAAACTAATTCTTTTAAAAACAAAGAAATTAAATTTTGTCTAATGTCAAGAGCAACATCAGTGCAGGGAGGTACACAAGGGAAGCATAGAACACTTTACGCGAATAGTAGTTCATTTTGCTGAAAGTTTCGTGCCCTGCAGTATGGGAAAATGTAGTCAAAAGAATGCTCAGGAACAATAATCCCATTCCTAAAACCACCGCACCAATGACTGTAGTAATTCCTGTAAGTCCAATGATAGAAGAAGCAATGCTGAGAGGAAGCAGAGCAATTGTGTAGATAAGAATTTGTCGGCTTGTTTTTTGTCCTGTTGTGTCAAGAACGGAGAGGATTTTAAATCCTGCTCTTGCATAGTCTTTTTTGTACATCCATGCGAGTGAGAAGAAATGGGGCATCTGCCAGCAAAATAAAATTGCGAAAAGAATCCAAGCTTCAATCGTAATTTCATTTCTTACGGCAGTCCAGCCCATCATTGGGGGGAGGGCACCGGGAATTCCTCCGATAAGCGTTGAAATTGGGCTCACTCGTTTTAAAGGAGTGTATAAGAATAGATAGGTCGTAAATGTTATAAATGCCAAAAATCCCGTCAGAGGGTTTGCAAAAAATATTAACAAAAACATCCCAGCGATTGAGATTGTTGTTCCGAAGAGCAGCACCTCAACCGGCTGAAGCCTGCCAGTGGGAAGTGGACGGCGTTCAGTCCGCTTCATAAGTGCGTCGTAATTTCGTTCGATGTATTGATTCAGTGCACCCGCGCCACCGCCTACAAACAGAGTACCCAACGCCGTGAGTAAAAATAAAGGTAGTTTAAATTCTCCTGTAGCTCCAAGATAAAAGCCACACAATGTGGTGAGAACAGAGAGACCCGTCAATTCTGGTTTCATGAGTTCGAGATAGTCGAGCAGGAAGAAATGATGTCGCTGGGGAGTGGTTTTCATGCAGGAACTTCTTGAGCTGAAAACGATACAGTAGCGGTGCGACTTGGTGATGCTATTAGCTTACGGACGTGAAGCAACGTTAGTACAGAAACTGCTAAAAGTAATGCTCCTGTGGCAACGTGTGCTGTTGTAATATCAATGGCTTTTTGTGAAAGAACCGTTAAGCTGCCTAAGGTAATTTGTGCTGTGACAATTATAAGTAGGACAACGCCAAGGATCCTAAAACGTTTAGACACTACTGAGAGTTTAAGAAGTCGCAGAGCAGTCCAGATAATTTGTACTGAGACAACAACAGCCCAAAAACGGTGAAGCATATGAATGATGATTTGAGTCGATGTTACAACTCCATCTGCAGCAACACGAATATCAGAATAGATTAATTGTTCGTTGTATCGCTGTAGGGATTCAGATGAAAGTGACGGAAAAAACTGACCATAAGCCAATGGAAAATCCGGTACAACTAACCCTGATTGTGTGTGCCGCATCAAAGCGCCGAGAATCAATTGGACAAACACACCGACAGTCATTGCAATAGACAAATGCCGAAGTGAAATATGTTTAGTTTGTTCATAGTATTTTGGGTGTTCCTTCGTCCACCAGGGAGAAGTAAAAAGTGCAATCGAGACGATGATTGAGAAAAAAGCTTGAGCAATTGTAGCATGACTCACTGAGATGGGAGTTGGTAACATAAAAAGCACAGTAAGACCACCCAGAACGCCTTGTGCCATAACTGTTCCCAGTGCAGCAATCCCAAGACCCTTCATCCA
>DASRUF010000062.1:0-5604 GCA_035655575.1 Bacteroidota bacterium
TTAGTCGCGACCCCATACATATCCTCTTGCTGAACTGCATCAATGTTTCGAACTATATCGTCGATTGGAGAATATCTTTCAAAATAGAGCTCTCCACTTCCTAAACGCATCATACGGTTCGACATACTTTCCAAACTTAGCATGAGAGCTCCCTTGACCTGCTCTTTCGTCCGCCTGAGCTCTGCCTCACTTACTGGTTTCGACTTCAATTTATCAAGCTCCTTGGTGATAAGATCGATGGAGTTTTCAATGTTATGTACATCAGTACCTATATAGATACCAAAATTCCCCGCATCACTTAAGAGGTTGGCAAACGAATAAATGCTATATGCGAAACCATACTTCTCACGGATGTTTTGGAAGAGGCGTGAGCTCATCCCCTCGCCAAGCAATGTGTTGAGGACGAGCAACGGATACCGCATACGGTTTTTGATGCTGAAACTTCGCGTTCCCATACAGACATGTGCTTGCATAATCGGTTTTTCATACACTTCTTTTGTCTGCCGCTGACGATGTGAAACACTCTCACGCTTTATCGTGCCGTTATGACGGTTGCCATGAAAATACCGTTCTACCAACTCAACGACTTCCTCATGCTTGCAATTTCCTGCCGCTGCTACGACCATACGATCTGGAACATAATGCCGTCGTATGTAATCTCGCAATTTTCCTTTCGTAAAACTCTTAATGTTTTCAGCCTTACCAATAACTGGATATCCAAGTGGATGTTTGTGATAGATGTGTGAATCAAAATAATCATGAATTAAGTCGTCGGGATCATCTTCCAGATTTTTTAATTCTTCAAGCACAACCTGCTTTTCTTTTTCTATCTCTTTTTTATCAAATATTGGACACTGAACAAGCTCTGAAATGACGTCAACAGCTTTCGGTAATTGATCATCAAGAATACGTGCATAAAAGCATGTGTGTTCTTTTGAGGTAAAGGCATTCAAATAACCACCAACCGATTCGAGGCTTCGGGCGATTTGCTTAGCGGTATTGTGCTTCGTTCCTTTAAAAACCATATGTTCAAGGAAGTGTGAAATACCGTTGTTCGTCTCATTCTCGTCTCGTGACCCAACATTCATCCAAACTCCAAATGAAATGGACCGAACGTGAGGTATTTCTTCTGATACAACTCTGATACCGTTCGAGAGTTGAGACTTGTTATAAATTGATTGCAACGAAGATTGGGAAAGTGACTGAATCCTAGGGGAGATTTTTTGCATTACGATTTAGTTGTTGATAACGACGAAAAAATATACCAATTTTTATTACGAGAATCAAATACTCAGCTTTGAAAATTATTCATCATTCATCGTTTCTTAACATCTCTTTTATTTTAGTGACCACCATATCGATAGCAACAATATTTTCACCGCCTTTCGGTATAATGACATCTGCCCATCGCTTACTCGGTTCAACAAATTCGAGATGCATTGGCTTGACCGTCGAAATATATTGCGCCATAACAGATTCAATTGAACGGCCTCGTTCGAGTAGGTCACGTTTTAATCGCCGTAGTAATCGTTCATCGGCATCAGTATCGACAAAAATTTTTATATCTAATAAATCTCGAAGGTCCTTTTCAACAAAAATCAATATACCCTCTAAGATGATAATCCCTTTAGGCACGATGCGAATGGAATTAGGCAATCTTTTGTACGATGTATAATCGTAGAGAGGCTGTTCAATGGATTTCCACTGTCTTAATTCATTGAGATGATCTACGAGAAAAGAAGTTTCCAAAGACGCTGGGTGGTCAAAATTAATTTTATCCGCGGGAATGCCGCCGAATGAAGAGATATCCTTGTAATAATAATCATGACGGAGGACAGTGACGGTTTCGGCATCAAGCCGATCTAAAATGCGTTCAGTAACTGTGGTTTTTCCAGACCCAGTACCACCTGCTATACCAATGATAAGAGGATGTATCATTTTTTCAGTATGAATATACTCCAAAGTGTATGCATTATCAACTTAATAAAAAGATATTTCAAATTTCAGATTGTTTTAGAAGAAATGTTTTTATACATTGGTAAGTTTTCAACATGGTACATGACTGACATCCTCTCAATTTCTCTCATCATCACTGCGATCATCTATCTCATGATGATGCTATTTCTCCGTATTGGTTTAGAAAAATCAATTCCTGCAAGAAGGAACGAAAAATATGAACCAACTGTATCTGTAATCGTCGCCGCAAGAAATGAAGAACAGCACATCGAAAAATGTATGGATTCTCTCACCCAACTTGATTATCCATCAAACAAAATCGAAGTCATAATTGTTGATGACCGATCAGATGATCGGACTCCTGATGTAATACAATCATATACTAAACAGTACCCCTTTATAAAAATGGCAACAACAAAGCCTGAGACAGGCAATCTACGCGGAAAAACAAATGCCATTGCCGAAGGAATCAACTCGACTAAGAGTGAAATTCTTATGTTCACCGATGCAGATTGTATTGTTCCACGAACTTGGATCCGAGCGACCGTTCAGCATTTTGACGAGAGTATCGGCATCATTGGTGGTTTCACTTTACTTGAATCACATAGAATATTTGAAGGCGTTCAAGCACTAGACTGGATTTTTTTGTTTGGGATCGCCTCGGCGACAGCGGGCTGGAATATACCCATTACAGCAATTGGAAATAACTTATCAGTTCGACGGTCGGCATATGAAATGGTTGGTGGTTACAACAATATACCTTTTAGTGTGACGGAAGATTATTCTCTCGTTCAGGCAATCCTTCAACAAACAAATTACAAACTCCGATTTCCCATCGATCACCAAACGGTGGTTAAGAGCAAGGCGTGTAAATCTTGGAGTGATTTATTCAGACAGAAACAGCGTTGGGGAGTTGGAGGACTGAACATGGTACCTCGTGGATTTATCATCATGGCAATCGGGTGGAGTTTTAAAATATCACTAATTTTCGGAATTGTTTATTCCACTCCTATTATTATGATCTTAGTGGCTTTATCAATGGCTATCGCTGAATTTCGTTTTCTCTGGCGGCCACTTAGACAATTTGAGAGAATGAAATATTCAAAATATTTCATCGTCTTCGAGATTTATTTTTTCTTATACTCCTTAATCATCCCTTTCGTGGCTTTTTTCAGTCGGAAGGTCGTCTGGAAAAAACGGAATTTCAGGAATGAAATAAACATGAAGAAATGAAAATGCCCTTCAAATAAAGGGCACTTTCAAACATCTATTATAAAATTTGTATTATGCGCGGGAACGGGAGCTCGCTATATTCAGTCGTTTGAGCTTATAGCGAAGGGTTTGTTCTGTCATACCCAAAAAAGAAGCCGCTTTAGATTGATTAAATCCAAATTTTTGCAAGGATCGTTCGATAATACCTTTCTCAATTACATCAAGAGATTTATCGAGTATAAAATCTTGACCAGTGACAAGATTGTTGATCATCTTTACCACTTCCGTTTTCTCATCAACAAGTTCGGGTGGTAACATAAATCGGCCGCCATTTGAGAATAACACCGATTTATCGACCACAGCTTTTAACTCACGGATATTTTCCCTCCAGCTTTGGCGAACGAGAACTTCAATTGCGTTAATATCAATTACTAATTCTCCTATTCCTATTTCTCGACAAAGTTCATTTGCGAAATGCTTTACCAAAAGAGGAATATCCTCGGGTCTCTCTCGAAGCGGTGGAATTTCGAGAAGTTCAAAATCTGATATTTTATTATATAAATCCTCAAGTAGTTTTCTTTTTTCTATTAATACTTTCGGAGTTTCCTTCATTGTGAAAATTAGACGAATATCCAACGGGGTTGATTTTGACCCCCCAACCCGTCGAGTGGACCGTTCATTCAAGAAAGCTAGAATTTTCATCTGATTCCGGAAACTGGCTTCCTCGATTTCTTCAATCAGGACCGTACCGCCATTAGCAACCTCAAATATGCCCCGTTTCGTTGTGTAGGGAAGCCCTTCAGCACCGCGGTCATGTCCAAATAGGACAGTCTCTAATTCCTTATCATCCAAAACCGAGAGGTTTATGGACATGAAGGGTGTCCGGGAATCTGTAGCCTGGCCTGAAGTATGAATATTTTTTGCAACTGCACCCTTCCCAACACCTGCTTCACCGACAACAACAACATCTCGCCTTCCTTTTGAAAGTCGAACGATGTTCTTAAGAAGTTGTTCAACGGCACGACTTTTACCGATTATTGGGTACTCTAGCGACCCAGATTTTTTATCATCAATGGTTTTTACTTTCTTTTCTTTTTCCATAAATTCCTCTTCAAAACAAATTAATCATGTATAATGTAGAATTATTTTTTCAGCGAACTTTGAAATAATCTACCATTAAAAATCTTGAAATTAAAAAACTGGGCGAGAACGATGTTATCGATCCAGTCTCTCCACCTGCTGATTTGTTGTGGATTTGTAGCAAGCTCGGTCTCATAAAACTCACCCTGTACAGAAGTGATAAATTGTAATCTCAAGCTAAAGAACAAAATCATCATTATCTGGATAATTACGGTAATGTATTGACCAACGATAAAGAGTTCGGTCATCGAACTCCATTCTACACTTTTTATATATCCCCAGTTGTGTAAAATTTCCATCGATGAAAACAATAACAAAAGAAACATTATCTTATCAATATATGCTCCTTGTGGGGGATCTTTTTTATACTGATAGCCAAAAAATAAGAGTACAAACCCCATGATTAAAATATTCATATAAATCAGACTGAAACGAATGGGTTTCCATAACAATACAAGATAATTATTGCCCTCTAAATATTGTGACAGCTCTTCTATTCTTTTTAGATTTTCTTCGGGATAGAGATCCCCAACAGCGACACCGTGTTGCCACGATTGTAAAGTTACTTGATTCGCCAGAGAAATCGGTGCTGGAATTTCACCATCTTGGGGAACATGTTCAATCAGGGTTTTCCATTGTTTTATGTCTTCAGTAGAATATAAATAAAGCGGATCTTGAAAGTATGGATAAAAATAGTAAACAAAGAAAAACAGAACAATAGTGAATGTAGATAAATATTTCTGATATGTTTTAAAGTCTCGAAAGAGTAGATCGATCACCAGGTATATTACCGCCACAGATAATAGCAGAATATAAGCTATCATAGAATATTGTGCAAAAAGGTGACCGCTATACTTCGCCTCAGTTAAAAACGCGACCCCAATAAAACTGTAAACGTATTGAAGAAATGAAATCAGGAAAAATACAACAAAATTCAAAAAGATGAATTTGTTCTTACGATTAGGTTCACGAAGAAAAATATAGAATGAAATAAAAAATAAAAGTGATTGAGAGGCTCCATTAATAAGACTTTCAAGTTGCGTTCCCCGATGTGGAAATATCACCAGGCTCATGAAGTAGGTTGCCAGAACACTTAACCAAAGGAGCAATATTTTTTTTGATGTCTTCACAAAATGAGATGAGTTTTCGAAAACCCCTGTTATAATTCTATGTTAATATAGGGAAATTCTAAAACGATGTCAAGCAAATTCGCAAATATTTTTTTATAAACGTAAAAAGATGACGCTAATCATCACTGAAATTTCGTAATAAATTTCCACGTTTTTCCACAAAAAT
>DASRUF010000063.1:0-2798 GCA_035655575.1 Bacteroidota bacterium
GGAAAAGATGGGTTTGGGTCGACATACCTCTGAAGTGCTGAATGAAGACCACTCCCGACCGAAAATTCAATTCCATTGATATGTGTGTCGAAATAATTTATGAGTAAATTTATATCGTCGTCAGACTGTCGAGCAAAACTCAGATCATTAAGAGTTATGAATGGTCCAGGTGCACCACGTTCAGCAGTGAGATACTGCGATGAAATTGTCAGAGAAGAATGATAATCTGGCTGAAAGACACCATTAAAATATGCTTGCTTCCGAAAAAAATCGGCATTCGTCCGATGAAGCGTTGTATCGAAATTATTCATTTGCTTTACAATATATGGATAATCATCCCGACCATGTTCGCCTAAATACCCGAAAAGCAGTCCAACATCGTGGAATTTACCCTGACCTTCCAATAATATTCTTTCAAATCCAAAAGAACCTTTCGATACCTCTGATCGTACTTTACGATCAGAAACTGGCTGGCGTGTTAAGATATTGATCACACCACCGAGCGCATCAGAACCATAGAGCGCCGAATTACCACCATAGACGACTTCGATTCTTTCGACATTGCTGAGGGGAATTAAACTAAAGTCTATAAGACCATTTTGAAAGTTACTGTATCTGTTACCGTCTACTAACACAAGCTGATGTTCTGAAGCAGTGCCTCTCAATGATAAAGTTTTTAGAGACCCATTGGCACCGTAATCTTTTAGAAATACACTCTGGCTATTCTGCAGAACGTCAGCTACAGTCAGCCCATTAGTGTTTTGGATTTGTTCTTGAGTAATGATCGAGATGCTTGAAGGAGAATCCTTTAACAAAATTTTACTCCTTGTTGCGGTGACAACTATTTCCTCAAGATGATAAACTTTCAAACTATCATCAATAACTTGAGAAAAAAGAATTGATGGAATCAATTTCAGGATAAAAAATATTTTCAGGAATTTCATTGGTAATCTCATTTAATCTAAACAAAAACCCCAACTTCCAGTGAGGGTTGGGGTCATAAGCTTAAATTGGAACTGTCCCTTCCCGCGAAGGTTATTGGTATAAGATGTTAGTCGGTCTCCTGGCTTTTCCGATCTCCAGCTCGTCTTCCCAAAGTATCTATGGTACTAAAGTGACTTTGCAATATGGAGATGCAATCTCATTTTCATGAGATCAGAATTACAGTTGCGGGGCAGCTTCCGACTTGTCCGGCTCCAATTCGTGGTGCGGGGTTTCACGGAATTCCCTGTCCTGATCGTTTATCGGGACACTAACATCGATATTTTAAAAGAACATTAAAACAACGGTAAATATATAATTAATTTTGAATGATGTCAAAATAACTTAATATCCTATCGCAACTCCACCCTCTCGATGGTCAGGAGCACCATACATCCGGCCTGTCCGAGGATCGATAAATAATGCTTCAAGTTCTCCTAATGAAAATTTCCGTTCCTTGAGAATATGCCCCTTCGACTGAAGATTATTTTGAACATCTTCGGAAAAGCAATTCTTTTCATAGAGCAATTCATCAGGAATCCATTGATGATGAAATCGAGGTGCATTCACTGCTTCTTGAAGAGTCATCTCAAAATCAATAACATTTACAAGTGTTTGAAAGACTGCCGTAATAATTTTAGGGCCGCCACGCGCTCCGAACGCCATAACGGGTTTACCTTCTTTGAGAACTATTGTCGGTGTCATTGAGCTTAACATGCGTTTATCCGCGACGATTGCGTTTGCATCACCACCGATCAATCCGTAGATGTTTTGTACTCCCGGTTTCGCACTGAAATCATCCATTTCGTCATTTAAGAAAAACCCTCCCCCCTCCACTACCACTTTACTGCCAAAAAGATCATTGATGGTATAAGTTGTGGATACAACATTTCCTTCTCTATCTGCTACAACATAATGTGTAGTATTCTCCCCCTCACGATTAAGGTATTTACCATGGTGGACAATTCCGCCAGGGGTAGCTTTACGTGAATCGATTTCATTTCTACGTATAGAGGCATATTCCTTCGAAATCAAAAAATCAACTGGAACATCAACGTAATCGGGATCTCCCATATACTCTGCTCTGTCTGCATACACTCGCTTCATTGCCTCGGTCATGACATGAATGGAAGAAGAAGAATGAAAGCCCATGCGCTTAAGATCATATCCTTCAACGATGCTGAGAAGTTGCATCAAACAAATTCCACCCGAACTTGGAGGCGACATTGAAATGTTATCATAACCTCTATATCGCCCTTTGATCGGCTCTCGAAGAACTGCCTCGTATTCCTCAAGATCTTCATATGTCAATAATCCACCCCCTCGCCTCATTTCTTCTATGATGAGCCGAGCAGTCTCTCCACGATAAAATCCTTCTTTTCCCAATCGCTGAATTCGTTCCAACGATCTGGCTAATTCAGGTTGCCGCAATGTATCACCTTCCGTGTAGAGTACGCCATTTTTAGTGAACGCTCGAACAGTTGAAGAGAACGAACATAGTTCATCTTTGTAATCAACAAAATTTTCTGCCAGACGTTTATCAACAACGAAACCCTGATGAGCTATATCGATTGCTGGCTGAAGTATGTCTTCGGTTTTCATCGTTCCATATTTTTCCAATGCTTTCAATAAACCGGCAACAGTACCAGGGACACCTACGGAAAGATGTCCCAGATGACTCTTATCCGATACATTTCCCATACTATCTAAAAACATGGATCGCCATGCAGCTTTGGGCGCCTTTTCGCGAAAATCGATACCAATAGCAGCTCCATTCTTTAAACGAATAACCATGAAGCCACCACCACCGATGTTCC
>DASRUF010000064.1:0-2350 GCA_035655575.1 Bacteroidota bacterium
GTCGAATCCATCAACCAAAAGTCCATACTCGTCATTTACCGAAGGACTGGCTGGTCCACGGATAGCCGATACACTGCGAATTTTCAACCATTCTTTTACCTTCTCGAAAAGAGCATTTGCCACTGACTGGTTATCAACACACTCGAAAAAACCAAAGAAACCAATATTTTCATGATGAACAGTGTTATGGGCATGATTGAGAATCGCAGCGATGCGTCCGATGACTTGACCATTCTTTCGTGCAAGAAAATATTCCACTTCAGCATGTTTGTAGAATGGGTTTCTCTGCCGATCCATAATTTTTTTTCTATCGCTTATTAATGGCGGTACCCACAAAGAATTGTTTTTGTAAATCTGCCACGGGAACTTGATAAACTTGATAACGTCTCCCTTCGATTTCACTGTTTGAACTTCAATATCTGTCATCTCGTAAACAGATATACTTAACCTTCACATGATATTGAGGAACATTTGGAATGAGGAATGAAGGAAGAATATGAGTGAATATTGGGAGCCATTAAGGGATTAAGCCAAGTTTCTTTCCTGTCACTTTAAATGCTTCGAGAATAAAATCAAGATGTTCATTTTCGTGCGTCGCCATGTAACTTGTGCGCATCATCTGTAACCCAGGTGGCACTCCCGGACTAATGAAGGTGTTTACAAACACTCCTGCATCGAACAGATCCTTCCAGAATTTGAATGCAAGCATATCATCCCCTACGATAACTGGCACAACAGCTGTTTCTCCATCAATGATTCGAAAACCAAGTTGTTTAAATCCCTGACGCATTTTATTCGAATTAGAAATAAGTTTCTGAATGCACTGGGGCTCCGATTCAAGAATATCAAGAGCTGCAAGCGCAGCAGCAACCGAGGCAGGTGTTGGGCTCGCACTGAAAATTAAAGCAGATGAATTGTGCTTCAAATAGTTGATCACTCGTTCATCACCAACAACAAATCCTCCAAGCGAAGCAAAGGTTTTACTAAAAGTTCCCATCGTTAAATCAACCTCATTGTCCAAATGGAAATGGCTCGCTGTGCCGCGACCGCCTTCTCCAATCACCCCCATAGCATGTGCGTCATCGACTAATATCCGGCAATTGTATTTCCTAGCAATTGTAACAAGATCTGGAAGATTCACAATTTCCCCCGTCGTGCTAAAAACCCCATCTGTCACGAGGAGTTTACCAACATGAAGAGGAAGTTTCGAAACAATACGCTCTAAATCTTTCATATCATTATGTTTATATCGCACAAAATCTGCAAACATTCCCTTTGCCATAAAATAGCCGGCAACAATGCTTGCATGATTGTCCTTATCGGTGATAAGATACTCGCCCCGCTGAACGAGTGTTGGAATGATTCCCTGCGCAGTCTGATAACCAGTACTATACAAGAGACATGCTTCTTTTCCCATGAAGGCGGCGAGACGTGCTTCGAGCTCATTGTGTAAATCGATTGTTCCAGTGAGGTATCGTGAACCTGAACAGCCCGTTCCATATTTTTCTATAGCTCGGACGGCAGCTTCTTTTACTTTGGGATGAGCCGTTAAGCCGAGATAGTTATTTGAGCCAGCCATAACAATTTTCCGACCTTCAATCTGAACAACAGGACCTTCATTTTCCTCAATGGCTCGGAAATAGGGGTAAAACCCCGCAGCTTTGACTTCATCAGCACGAGTAAATTCCCTGCACTTCTGAAAAAGATCCACCAATTGTCTGGGCACTCCATTGACAGTAGCAATATCATCGATTACTCGGGGTTCAATCTCTCGCCTAGGCATATCTCCTCTCATTGCCGAAATCGGACGCGCATCGCATCCGCCCATTGATTCATGTTCTTCCGCCATGTAACCAACGTGGTTAAACCTGAATATCGATCTCTCATGTAAAAGTTCGCTGATTGTTAGTCAATGTCTTTGTTGAATCTCAAATTTTTTTTTAATATACTTCTTTGGTTTCTAAAAGTCAATAAAACGGAACAACGCCTCTCTCAATATCCCCATCGATAACATGCGTGCTCTCATCACTGGTGCTACAGGTTTCATTGGAAGTCACCTTGCGGAAGATCTTCACAACCGAGGATATCAATTACGCTTTCTCATTCGGAAATCCTCAAATCTGAAATGGATAAGACACTTACCCGCCGAATTAATCTATGGTGATTTTTTTGATAATGAGGCATTAAAAAAATCTGTTGCGGATGTCGACTACATTTTCCACCTCGCAGGAGTAACAAAAGCAAAAACTAAGGAAGAATATTTTAAGGGTAATCACATAGCGACGAAAAATCTTCTCAGCATCGTACTAACAGCTCAACCGAATCTTAAACGATTCGTGCACATCAGTAG
>DASRUF010000065.1:0-5079 GCA_035655575.1 Bacteroidota bacterium
CCGCTGATTTTTGGAATCATCTCATCGAATATTGATCAGCGCACTGCAGTTCTTTCCATCGGATTTCTCATTCTCATCGGGTTATTACTACTCCATCGGGTAAGCGATCAAAAATACTCGAAACCGGCATCTTCCTATATCAGTTAACCAATGACAAAGCGCAACATTTGCCTTTTCGATGAAATCTTTGTAATTATTCTTCTGTAAAAGGATAAAATCCCTCAATGTCAACGGCTTACTTTATATCTGATGCCCACTTAGGATTGGGACCAAGAAAAAATGAGCGGGAAAAGGAACGGAGGCTCATTGCATTTCTTGATCACATCGAGCGAGATGCATCTCAGCTATTCATTGTGGGAGATCTGTTCGATGCATGGTTCGAATATCGTACGGTAATTCCAAAAGGTTTTCATCGTTTGCTTACAAAACTCAACGATATTACGATGAAAGGAATTGAAGCACACTATCTCCCGGGAAACCATGACTATTGGATGAGAGATTATTTTCAAGTAGAGCTGGGAATGAAAACCCACAACGAATCGTTAGATATAATGATTGATAGCAAAAGAATCTACTTGTGCCACGGTGACGGGATATCAAAAGGCGATTTGGGATATAGAATTTTAAAAAAAATACTACGAAATCGCTTCAATGTCTGGCTCTACTCCTGGTTACATCCCGATATCGGTATTCCCATCGCACGTTCATCGTCGAGATCAAGCCGTCAATATACTTCGGTTAAGAAGTTTCATGAAGATCGCGGAATGATCGAACTCGCACAGCAAAAAATTACCGAAGGATTCGATATAGTCATTATGGGACACTGCCATCAACCTGTTTATGAAAAAATTGGAAATGGCTTGTACATCAATCTTGGCGATTGGATAAACCACAATACGTATGCGGTATTAAACGATGGGAATATTCAATTAAAAAAATGGTCAGACAACACATGACCAGAAAAAACTTTTTCAATCAACATAAGATAAAAATACTTTGGATAGCGGTAACCATTTCTGCTCTTGCCGTAATTTATTTTTTCTATTTAATTTCGGGATTACCCTCTCTCGAGGAACTTGAAAATCCAAGACCTGAACTCGCAACAAAAGTGTACTCGATTGACGGGGAGGTGTTAGATAAGTTTTTTATTAAAAACCGAACGCAAGTATCTTCAAAAGAGCTCCCTCTTGAGCTTGTTAATGCCCTCATAGCCACCGAAGATAAAAATTTTTATAACCATTGGGGCGTAGACGTCCCACGCTTTCTCCGGGCGATGATAAAAAATATCGCATCCCTTCGGCTCCGTGAAGGAGCGAGCACGATCACACAACAGCTTGCGAGAAATTTATATGAGTTGAAGGGAACAAATGAATCAATCTTTGGGAAGATAACCCGAAAACTCCGTGAATTCATTACGGCCGTTCAAATTGAACGAAATTATACAAAACACGAAATCATCGAGATGTACCTCAGTGTTGCGTATTTTGGACGCAGCGCATACGGCATTGCATCCGCATCACAAATTTATTTCGGGAAAAACCTTTCCGAGTTATCTTTGAGTGAAACTTCTCTCCTTATTGGATTACTCAAGGGTCCTGCCAGCTTTGATCCCTTTAAATTTCCTGAACGAGCTATAAATAGGCGGAACACTGTTCTCAATCAAATGGCAAAGTATGATTACATTACGCCTGAACAAGAAGAAAAATCAAAAAACGAAGAACTTAAACTTCGTCCAGAAGATGAATACTTGTCCCTTGGTTCTGCTCCGCATTTCGTCGAATGGATCCGACAGCAGCTTCTCCAAAAAGCTGAAAAATATGGGTTCGATATTTACAGAGATGGCCTTTCAGTATACACAACGCTCGATAGCCGGATGCAACGAAGTGCAAACCGTGCTGTTGAAGAGCATCTTCGGGAATATCAACCAATGTTCGATAAGCAATGGAAT
Source organism: Bacteroidota bacterium (assembly GCA_035655575.1). GTDB lineage: Bacteria > Bacteroidota > Ignavibacteria > UBA10030 > SZUA-254 > DASRUF01. The sequence goes on from DASRUF010000065.1 coordinate 1,949, forward strand.
TGGAAAAACCGCAGAGAAGAGCTCAATCATGCGATTCTACTGGCGATTCGCACCTCTGATATCTATCGACAAGCGACACCACGTCAGCGTGATAGTCTGATCCGTGTACTGAAAAAAAATCGAAGCTTTATTGATTCTGTAAAAAAAGAAGCGCAACGTATCGAAGTCGGATTTGTGGCACTTGATCATCGCAACGGCAATATTTTATCAATGGTCGGCGGCTCAACATTTAAAAGATTCAAATACGGACTCAATCATGTAACTCAGATTCGTCGCCAACCTGGCTCGGCATTTAAACCATTTGTTTTTACTGTTGCCATCGATAATGGTTATCCACCGTGCTTTGAAATTCTTAATCAACCAGTGATCCTGATGATGGCAAACGGTAAACGATGGGCACCGGAAAATTTTGATCGTAAATTCGGAGGCAAACAAACTCTTCGGGAAGGAATAAAGTATTCAATCAATTTGATTTCTATACGAACAATCATGGAAATCGCACCTATTCAGCAAGTAATCGATTACGCACATCGCATGGGGATCAAATCCGATCTCCCTCCATACGAGTCACTTGCGATTGGCACTGGCGAAGTTCAGCCATTAGAAATAACTTCTTCGTTTGGTATATTCGCAAATGAAGGTGTATATGTAGAACCGAATTCCATACTCAAAATCGAAGATAAGGATGGAAACGTTATCGAAGAAAATCGTGCAGTTCGCCGTGAAGTCCTTAGCCCCGAAACGGCATATTTAATGACAAATTTATTGGAGGAAACTCTCAAAGATGATGGGACAGGTATTCGTGTTCGGAATTGGTTTCATCTTCCGGCGGCAGGTAAAACAGGAACTACCCAAGAATTTGCTGATGCATGGTTCATCGGCTTTACGCCACGGATAACCGCTGGTGTATGGATAGGGTTTGAAAATAAATCGGTACATTTCACTGATGCAGATGGTCAGGGAGGAAGAGCCGCTGCCCCAATTTGGGGCCGATTTATGAAATATGTTTATGAAGATTCTGAGATATTACTCCCCGTCGAATATTTTACCCAACCGGATGGTATTGTGCGAGATAGCATTTGCACAGATACAAAAAAGCTTACAAGACAATACTGTCCAGGGCGTGTCGAAGAAGTGTTTAACAAAAAATACTTACCCGACTCGTGTGATAAGCACACGAGCTGGCAGTGGAGAGACCTCGAAGAATCAAGAAAAACAATTAGGTTTTAAATTATCGGCGGTATTAACTGACTGCAGAAAGGTTCATAGCCTGCACTGATTACTCTTCTAATTCGGATGCGAAGATATTAGACTCGTCATCGATGATAGTCGTCGATTGACCAACTCTACGTCGTCGAAGGAACAACACGAAAGGAAACGCAATCAATGCTGCGATGCTTGCCCATTTAAGAATCTTCATGACCGGTTTCGTCTCTTCCAAGATTTCGATTTACCTCCTTTCTTTCTAAATTAAGTTTCAGATAAAACATATATTATTGAAAAAAAACTCTATGATTTAAAATATTCGTACCTCAGTTTCAGTCAATATCTACCAATTAGGTGAGAGATGTCTAAAATACTAAGTTCCTCATATCCAGTTAATCAAAGATCGTCGCCCACGTGGTGACAGATATCACCGATGGAACAGATTTTTGGCATAGGCACAGGACTATAACAAAATATCACCCTGCAGTAAATGCAAAAATAGCTAATCTGTGGCTGTAATCTGTTTTATCCGTGTGATTAAATATTCAAAATCAAACGGTTTCGTTATGTATTCCGATGCACCAAGCTTCTTCGCCTCCATCATCATCTCCAGATCATTGAATGCGGTAAGAAACACGAATGGTACATTCATACATTGTTTCATAACTCGCACTCGTTTAAAAAAATTGAAACCATCGATCCCTGGTAATTTAATATCAGCCAAAATGAGATCGGGAGTTTTTTTTTCAAGGTGAACTAAGGCATCTTCCGCTGTATTAAAGTTAGTTACATCATAACCTTGCTCGCGCAACAAGCTTCCGACGGTCAGAAGAAGCTCTTCTTCATCTTCTAAAAAGAGAATCTGCTTTTTGTTAGCCACAATCGAAAGTATAAAAAAAGAATGCTTGAATTGAAGTGTCGCTTGTGGTAAATATACATCTTCCTCCAGCGAAAGTCAATTTATGGGTTGGAACTCGAAAATGAAATTTTTATATTAGTAGGAGTATCCTATGCCCGGATGGCGAAATTGGCAGACGCGCTAGATTCAGGGTCTAGTGGCCGCAAGGTCGTGGGGGTTCAAGTCCCCCTTCGGGCACCAGTTTTCACAAACCCACGTTCCTCTCACGACATGCCTCATACCAAATTCGTTTAATAGGGTTGCGAGAGATAACACCCATCTTGTGATGGTTTATTTCCCCCGTCTCTGATTCATTTATCATTAGCGGTGAAATGTTGACCAAGAATCTATTGGGAATGTAGGGAGAAGCGATGGAGAATTTGAACAGTTAACAGTTTCAATTTTCACTTCCGTAGGGAAAGTAAAATATTTTCTGTATGGAACTTGTAACAAGCCGATTACCAAACTCTAATCTCATACCACATGCAGCAACAATATCGATCTTGATTGCACTGCCACCCCAGGTGCAACCGCTGATTGTCACTTTCATCGGCGATAATTCTTTTCGATCGAACCACCCACCAGTAACAAGATAATACCCATTTCCGAGCACGCGAATAACATAAACCGATCTCAATGTTTTGACGAACAATCTATCACCACGATGAAGCTTGGATTTATAGATTTGTTTTAGATATTTCGCTTGTTCGACCAAATCTATAAGATTATATCCGTACGTCTGCATAGTATATTCTTAAATATCAGATTTAATCATATGGTTTCAATTTCACAAGGTGAAATAATGCGATATCGCTTGTCCAATCATAGCACCTTCATCTCTTATTAGTTCTTCTTTCCAGCAAACTTCTCCTTCAACTCGTCGAACCACTCCAAGACCACGTTGATTTTGGTCGTCGTGATCTGCTGTGTCGGCGATACAATTATCATGAACTGTTGCCCATCAAGTGAGATATCCCACGGTCCAGATGTATAGGGGGGAATATCACAGATCTTTCTCGGAGTAGAG
>DASRUF010000066.1:0-8649 GCA_035655575.1 Bacteroidota bacterium
AGGTGACGATGCATTCGTATGCTTTCGAACAATCGGTTCATGAAGATTATGTTATAGGGCAATATGACATTAAAAATACAACTGCCGGAACGCTCTCCAATCTCTTCGTTGGACTTTTCTTTGATTGGGATATGTTACCAAATTATGCGACCAATAAAACTGCTTTTGATTCAGTGAGAAGTCTGGCTTATGCATGGGATGACGCGGCGGTAAATCCGATTTATTGCGGTGCGAGAGCACTTGACGGTGCGGCGGGATATCGAGGATTGGTGAATAATTTATCAATCGATCTCTCACGCCCTGCAAAATTTTCGTGGATAAGTGAAGGGGTTGTTCCAACAGATAGCATTCAAGATATTCATTTTGTAATTTCATCGGGACCATATACTATTCCGCCCAACGGAACACGAGCGGTGGCTTTTGCGCTTATTGGTGGTTCTAATCTTGCCGATTTGCAGGCAAATGCAGATGCCGCACAGTCCAAGTGGGATTCGATTAAAACTCTGGTTGGTGTCGAAGATAAGTCTGAAACTGTACCAAACAGTTTTTCACTCCATCAAAATTATCCCAATCCATTTAATCCGTCAACAACGATCAGTTTTGATCTCCCCAAGACGAGTCTTGTTTCTTTAAAAGTATTTGATGTCTTAGGACGTGAAGTTGTATCTCTCGTCTCTGGTGTTCGCGAGGCTGGTACTCACAGAATTCCGTTTCATGCTCATCGACTTACCAGTGGGGTTTATTATTATCGATTAAGTGCGGTTGATCCAGTGTTGCCAACCCATCAAGTCTTTGTTGATTTTAAGAAATTGTTATATGTGAAATAGCAAGATCGACTGGAATATAAAGCAATCTCGACAAAATAGAATCATTGGCTATAGTATGATGTTTTTTATAATCAAATTATTGTTTTCATGAGATAATGAAGTTACTATCATGAGGATGAAAGAAAAAAATGTTGGAGGTATCGTCATCATCGCATTGAGTGGTGATCTTCTGGGCGAGCCAGATACGAAATCACTGCGTGAAAAAATCTATGATCTTGTGAAGGCTGGTTTGAAGAATGTTATCATTGATATGAATGGATTGAACTATACGAATAGCGCCGGTCTTGGAGCACTGATCTCTGCCCTAACGACTATGAGGAAAAATGGGGGTGATCTTCGGTTAGCAGGACTGACGGAAAATGTATCACATCTTTTCTCAATCACCCAACTAATGAAAGTATTTTATATTTATGGATCGGTGAAAGAGGCAACGGACAGTTATGCTAACAATGTATGATTTTCCAACGTTCGAATAAATTCATAGGTTGAAGGTATGATATGAACGTGGATTTGATTTTTGGAAATCGAATCTCTATATTCGATAATCGTTTCCATTACCCCCAATTAATTTACTATTTAAATAAACAATTATTTAGGAAGGAGTAAGATTATGCTTAAACATATCCTTGTTGCCATTGTTCTGGTAATTGCGTGTTCAGCTATAACTTTTTCGCAAGATACTCCAAAGAAGGAGAAGCAAACAGTGAAAAAGGTTGAATGCGATCCTGCTTGTGGGTTTGCGGTCAGGTCTCATGATGACAAAGAGCTTGCCGAAATCGTCATGACACATGCAAAAAAATCTCACAATATGAAGCTCACAGAAAAAGAAGTTAAGGACATGGCAAAAACAGAGGAGATCGAAATAAAAAAAGAGATGAAGAAAGAACCGGAGAAAAAGGAAAAACAGTAAAGAATTCTTTGATCCCTTCATCCTTTGGAATTGATGTTTAATTCCGAATGATTTATGACATTAACCCCGACTGACGACAGTTGGGGTTTTTTATTATTTCCGCAAAAAATAATTAAATAAGATATCTAATCTCCCGGTGAGATAGGGTAAAAGTTGTTTCCGAGATGTTTAAGGGATTTTTTGAAAGCTAAGAAATGAATAAGTGACGTAATCCGTAATATTCTAACCATGAGTGTTTCCCCCTTTTCATATTTTATTGCTTTCACTTATCTAGTTTTGTATATTCTGATTGGTTAATGAAAGACTTCCATATCATAGTGAGATATTAAGCGTCGGTCATAATAGAACGCCAAGCGTTCAGGTGTGGAAGCCTCAACACTTGGCGTTTTTATTTTCCAGAGAAGTTATTTTCCCGATTGGCTTATTTGAACGATGAATCTATGCGGACTCTTACTCTGGGAATTCAACTATCAAGGATTTGGCCCCGTAGCTCAACATGGATAGAGCAGAGGTTTCCTAAACCTTTGGTTGGAGGTTCGAGTCCTCTCGGGGTCACAAAATATAATAATCTGACGATATTCATAATTACTTAAATATACTTCGGTGCGACTTAGCAAAAGTTTTGTTCCAACACTTAAAGAGATTCCATCTGATGCGCTCATTCCAAGCCATCAGCTTATGTTGCGGGCGGGGATCATTCGACCTCTCGGTGCAGGTATATACTCTTTCTTGCCTTTCGGTTACCGTGTTGTAAAAAAGGTCATTGACATTATCCGCGATGAGATGGATGCGATCAATGGACAGGAGTTCCATCTACCCGCACTCAATCCAATCGAATTATGGGAGGCAACAGGTCGCGTGAAAGCGTTTGGTGATATTTTGTTTCATCTTAAAAATCGCCCTTTTGTCCTTGCACCAACGCATGAAGAAGTCATCTGTCATATTGCAAAAAATCACATCCGCTCGTATCGAGATCTGCCCCAAATTTGGTATCAAATTCAGACGAAGTTCCGTAATGAGCCTCGCCCTCGCTCGGGTGTCATTCGGGCGCGACAATTTCTGATGAAAGATTCCTACAGCCTTGATTCCCAATGGGAAGGATTGGATAAGAGTTATGATCTCCATGCTGAAGCTTATAAACGGATCTTTACACGGCTTGGATTAAAATTCTTTGTCGTTGGAGCTTCGAGTGGCGCTATGGGCGGTACTGCTTCACAAGAATTTATGGTTGAATCGGAGGCAGGTGAAGATACCTGCATTGTGTGTGATAATTGTGATTATGCAGCGAACCTCGAAGTCGCTACATCGAAGGTGACAAAGGTACAACGAGAGGATCAAAGTGAGCCGCTAAAAGAAATTCACACACCAGACGTCCGGACGATAGACGAGCTTAAAACATTCCTCAACGTAGATTATAAGAATCTTGCAAAATCGTTAGTCTACTTTCAGAACGAAACACCAATCTTGATTTTAATGGAAGGGAATGATCAACTTAACGAATCGAAACTTATGGGAGCCATTGGTGGCGAAGTACGTCCTTCCACCCCGGAAGAATTAAAGCTACTAACTGGTGCCGATGCTGGATCAATCGGTCCTGTTGGTTTAAAAACCAAACAACTCATTCAAGCATCGGATGCAGATGGTGATTCGAAGCCAAGTTCAAATCAAAAACCTATTGGACACAGTTTCAAGATTATTGCTGATAAGAGACTTGAGAATGCAAACAATATGATTGGTGGAGCAAACAAAAACGATTACCATCTTGCAAATATTGATTTTCAACGAGACTTCAACGTAGATGGATACTACGATTTACGAGTTGTTCAACCCGGTGAGCCGTGCTCACATTGTAACAGCCCTCTTCGTGTCGTGAGTGCCATCGAACTGGGTCACATCTTCAAACTTGGAACAAAATACTCCGAAGCACTGAATGCGTATTTTCTCGATGAAGGGGGTAAAGAGCGGCCTATCATCATGGGCAGCTATGGTATTGGCGTAGAACGCATTATTGCTTGTCATATCGAGCAGAATCACGATCGGGATGGAATTATTTGGAACAAGGTTCTTGCGCCGTTTCATGTACATCTTTTACTTGTGAATTCAAACCATAAAAAGGCAGTAGAAACGGCTGAACATCTTTACGAAAAACTCCAAGATGCTCTCATCGGAGTTTTATTCGATGATCGCAACGATGTTACGCCAGGTTTTAAGTTCAAGGATGCCGATCTATTAGGAATGCCGCTTCAAATTATCGTTGGGGAAAAGAATGTAATTCATGGAAACGTTGAAATCAAAGAGAGAAGAACGAACAAAAGAGAAGTTATTGAAATTGCAAGGGTTGTAAGCCACATCGAAAAGTATTTAGAAGCATAACAGACTACCACCGTAAGGTGGTGATATCTGGAAGAGAGGTTTTATATATGGAGGTACGATTGATATTCTTAGTTTCTTTCCCGATTCTTGCTTTTCTCTTTCATATTTTTATCTTGAGTAAACAGTTCGATTAAACAGACTCGTCATGTCAGAATTTATCCATCTTCATAACCATTCTCATTTCAGCTTGCTCGATGGTGCAGCAACGATCGGCGGATTAGTGCACTCAGCAGTTGAGCAAAAGATGTCTGCTGTCGCACTTACCGATCATGGAGTGATGTTCGGGGCAATTGAATTTTATAAAACTGCAAAAAAAGCTGGAATTAAACCCATCATCGGCTGTGAAATGTATATCGTAACAAGCGGAAGTCGTTTCGATAAAGAGGTAAACGCTCAAAGCTTGAAAGAAGGTCGTGGACGCGGTATATACTACCATCTGGTATTATTGGCAAAGAATTTGACAGGGTATAAAAATTTGTCGAAGCTCTGTAGCCTTGGTCATATCGAAGGATATTACTATAAACCCCGAATCGATCTAGAGTTGCTACGGAAGTATCATGAGGGTCTTATTGCACTGACTGCGTGTCCGAACGGTGTTGTAGCTTCTCATTTGGGTACAGGAAATTATAAGAACGCCCGTGAAGCAGCCATTTCCTTCAAGGAATTATTCGGTGATGATCTTTATCTCGAAATTCAGAACCATTTTCTCGATAGAGAGAAACCTATCTTAGAGGGTATGCCTAAGTTGGCTAAAGAATTAGACATTAAACTTATTGCTACAAACGATATCCATTATATTAAAAAAGATCACGCCATTGCTCATAATGTGTTGTTATTGATTCCCGACGCGAGTGCAATGAATACAACCGATTACAAACAACTCCGCTATCAGAATGATTTATTTTATTTTAAAACAGCACAGGAAATGTGCACACTGTTTCAAGATTACCCTGAAGCGATCGAATCGACGCTCGAAGTCGGTAATAAGATTGATCAATATCGTATCGAGCCTTCAAAAAGTTACATGCCAGATTTTCCAATTCCTCCAGACTCAAATGTTTCCACGCTTGAAGCCTATCTTGATAAATTGGCAAATGAAGGGTTAGAAAAACGTTATAAAAATATTTCCACAGAAATCAGAGATCGGTTGAATCATGAAATTACAGTCATCAACAAAATGGGATATGCAGGTTATTTTTTGATAACACAAGATTTTATTCAAACTGCAAGGCGAATGGGAGTTTTTGTTGGTCCGGGCCGAGGTAGCGCCGCGGGAAGTCTTGTCTCATATGCATTGGGAATTACCAATGTAGATCCGTTGAAGTATGGTTTACTCTTTGAACGGTTTCTTAATCCTGAGCGCATCAGCATGCCTGATATTGATATTGATTTTGCTGATGACAAGCGAGACGAAGTTATCAATTATGTAAAAAATAAATATGGGGCAGATTCAGTATCCCAAATTATCACTTTTGGCACGCTTTCATCACGTGCTGTTCTCAAAGATGTTGGACGTGTTCTTGGAATTCCTCTGAACCTTACAGAATCCATCACCAAACAAATCCCTGTTGTCCAAGGAAAGGTCACGCCGTTGGCAGAGGCGCTTGAAACAATTCCCGATCTTAAATGGGTAAAGGAGAGTAATGACGAGAAAATTCATGACTTGATAAACATTGCGCTTGTTCTTGAAGGTATGAATCGAAATTCTTCAACACATGCTGCTGGTGTTGTTATTGCTCCGGGTCCACTCATCGAATATGTTCCTCTCTATAAAACTCCGCAGGTGGAGTTAATGACACAGTATAACATGATTGATCTTGAGGATGTAGGATTGCTTAAGATGGATTTTTTAGGTCTTCGGACTCTCACAATTATTCAAAATGCAATAGACCTCATCAAAAAGAACTATGATATTGTTATCGATGTCGATCAAATCCCAGAAGGCGACGCAAAAACTTTCGATATTTTTGGAAGGGGAAATACAATTGGTGTCTTCCAGTTTGAATCTTCAGGGATGCGTGATTGGTTACGAAAATTGAAGCCGACCGCAATCAGTGATTTGGTTGCTATGAATGCATTATATCGTCCTGGTCCGATGGAGATGATCGGTGATTTTATTCGTCGAAAACAGGGATTGCAGAGAATAGATTATTTACATCCTAAGCTGGAACCAATTCTGAAAGAAACCTATGGTATTATAGTCTATCAAGAACAAGTGACAAAGATTGCGAGCGAGGTGGCTGGATTTTCGCTTGCAAAAGCCGACCTTATGCGACGCGCCATGGGTAAAAAAGATAAAGATTTGATGGCTAAGCAAAAAGAGGAGTTTCTTGGTGGGGCATTGAAACATGAATTTACAAAGAAGATCGCGGGTGAAATATTTGATTTGATTCAGAAATTTGCGTCGTACGGTTTTAATAAGTCACACAGTGTAGCATATTCAGTTCTGGCTTATACAACAGCCTACTTGAAGGCACATTTTCCTGCGGAGTATATGGCAGCAACAATCTCAGCGGAAATTGGTGATACTGATTATGTTGTTCAGCTTATCGAAGAATGTCGCAGAATGGATCTACAAGTGTTTCCTCCCGATGTTAATGTGAGTGATCTTCGGTTTACCGTCACACCGATTGGTATTCGCTTTGGATTGAGTGCGATAAAAAATGTCGGAGTCAACGCAGTGGAAAATATTGTAAAAACTCGTTTAGAGGGTGGACGTTTTGATAATGTATTCGATTTTTGCCGAAGGGTTGATCTCCGTTTAGTGACTAAGAAAACACTTGAAGCACTGATTCAAGCAGGTGCATTTGATGGAGTGAATACAAATCGGTCACAAATGTTCGAATGTGTTGAAAAGGCAATTCAATTTGGTCAAAATCTGAAAAGCCAATTATCCAAAGGGCAGTCGTCTTTATTTGAGGGAGGAATAAATTCTCTCACACTCGATCAATATCCACCATTGCCGCAAACTGTATTATGGAGTGAAGGAGAAAAACTTTCACGTGAAAAATCTGTGTTGGGATATTATATCTCTGGTCATCCGTTATTGAAATACACAAGAGAGATAAATGCGTTTGCCACGGCACAGTTGGGCGATTCTATTACTGTAAAAGCTTCAAGTATGGTAAGGGTTGTTGGAATCGTTGATTCTGTCAAGAAGAAGATTGATAAGAGAGGAAATATGATGGCGTTTGTGACAATTGAAGATTTTACGGGCAAGGGAGAGTGTATTGTGTTTTCCGAACCATATCGTCAATATCAGGAACATCTTAATAACGATGCGATGATCATGGTGATCGGCAACGCTGAACATAATGGTGATTCTTTGAAGATAATTGTGAGGGAAATAGTCCCGATGGAAAAAGTATGTGAAAAATTCACGAGGAGTATTATTCTTTCTATTCAGATTCCAACCATCGAGGAACAAAAGATACAAGAGCTCCGTAAAATTGTCGAACGGCATCCCGGAAAATGTGCCTGTTTCTTTGATCTTGTTTCGGCAGATAATGATAAGTCATACCGAATGCAATCAACAAAATATACGGTTGCACAGACGGAAGGATTTTTTGTCGAAGTAGAAAAACTTTTGGGTAGAAACAGTGTAAGAATTTCTGTTTAAAATTATGTATATTACATATAAGAAACTTTGTTAGATAATACCTTATTAATTTAGGAAGGATTCATGAAACCTATACCTGTCGATGATGCAAATTTTCAAGTTGAAGTAATTAATTCGGAAAAACCGGTTTTAGTAGATTTCTGGGCGATTTGGTGTGGTCCTTGTAAAATGATTGCCCCGGTCGTTGAAGAACTCGCCAAAGAATATGACGGAAAATTAAAAGTAACAAAAATGGATGTTGATGCCAATCCACAGACTGCGATGAAATTCGGTATTCGGAGTATCCCTACGTTAATGGTTTTTAAAGGGGGGAAAGTTGTTGAACAAATTATCGGTGCTGTACCCAAACGCCATTTAGTAGACAAAGTTTCACCTCATTTGAATTGATCCCGTACACCTCAATAGTGTTCGGCAACACTAGGTTTTAAGATCAAAGCACTCTGTTGGTCGGATGCAGATTTGTTGAGTGTTAAAAAGGGTGATTTATTCTATCAAAATTAGCTAAAAAGTGGGGAAATCCATTTTTTTACCATCTTCATTTTTTTCATCTTTTCTTACCTTTCTGTATTGCTTTTATCATAAATCTGTTTATATTAGTTTAAGGTGTGAAGGAAGATATTGGGCTGTGACATGCCTGAAGTGGAGAGGTAGATGTTCATCAATCTTGTTGAAAAATAAAGAGATCGGAAACACCAACGAAAATATTCTAACGATTGATAATACGACTCGTCATACAATAATGGGCAAATCACAAAATATTATATTCATTTCTTTCATTACTGTACTCCAGCTTACCATTGCGACAATCGCCACTGCGGGAAACATATCATTGCTGCCAAATGTCGAAGCAGGGGATACCCCGAAACTCTTTGGGGTATCAGTGTTTCAGGATACAATTCAAGGAATGAAGTTCAATGATT
>DASRUF010000067.1:0-2421 GCA_035655575.1 Bacteroidota bacterium
TAGTTAAGTAACAATTGGACTCCGGTAGAATTCGCCTTGCAAATGGACTCTACCTGTGGGCTGCGTTGATAAAGTATATCAAACCACAGACACCAAATAAAAAAGGACCTATATATCATGCGTAAGATCATCGTGTTCATAATGACAGTACTGATGCCATCCCTTATCATTGCGCAAGGAGATAAAAAGCGAGATACGTGGGAACCCATCAAGTTCTTTATCGGCTCTTGGGAAGGAACCGGCAAAGGAGAGCCGGGGGTTTCGAAAGTTGAACGAGAGTATCAATTTGTACTCGATGGGAAATATATTTTCGCCAAGAACAAATCCAAGTATGAGCCGCAGGAAAAAAATCCCAAAGGTGAAGCACACGAAGATTGGGGAATATTCAGTTACGACCGTTCTCGACGGCTTTTTGTATTACGACAATTCCATGTTGAAGGATTTGTGAATCAATATGTGCTCGATACATTGAATAGAGACAGCACGAAGCTTGTATTCATTACTGAAAGTATCGAGAATATTCCCCTGGGATAGCGAGCGAAGGAAACATATCGGATTCTTAATGAAAATGAGTTCATCGAGATATTCGAGCTTGCAGAGCCGGGAAAGGAATTTGTAGTGTACTCGGAAAATCATCTCAAACGAAAAAAGGAATAACATAGAGAGGGGACAAGTTGGAAAACAGACCGAGTATAGATTTCCCTATGAGGCGTGTGAAGTGCAAATAGTTGACAGAGAAAATAAGATTTTGTATACTTCCTCATTCAATTTCCTCATGTCACACCTTAGCCACAAAGCGTATAAAGTTAATTATCTAAGTTCACTTTAATTCACAATTAACAGAAAGGATCAACTATGAAAATAAGACTACTTGTTCTGACCATGCTCACAATGCTCATCGCGAGCTTTGCCTTTGCACAAAAAACAGGTGATGAAAAATCGTCGAGCACGGCAATGTCAGGATTTTTGCCAGATTTCCTCGGACAAATCGATTACGTCCAAAAGGAAATCATGGAACTTGAACAAGCCGTACCGCAGGAAAAATTCTCATGGCGACCAAGCGAAGGCGTACGGTCGGTTAGTGAGGTATACATGCACATCTCCTTCGGTAATTATCTTCTGATGAAATTTGCCGGCTATGATCCACCCGCCGATCTCAAGGAGAGCATCGATGTCACGAAGATAGAGAAATGGGATGCATCTATGAGTGATAAAACGAAGATTGCTGAGACATTGAAGAACTCTTTCGATCACCTGAAAACGATAACGAAGAAAATGTCTGATGCAGAGCTTGAGAAGAAGGTTGATTTCTTCGGACAACAAATGACCATCCGGAACATGATGATGTCGTCACTCAGTCATCTTCACGAACATTTAGGACAATCGATCGCTTATGCCCGCATGAACGGCATCGTCCCGCCATGGACTGCGGCAGAGCAGGCAGCACAGCAAAAGGAAAAAGAGAAGAAGTAAGAAGATGGTGGGGAGTTAGACCAAGGCATAAGGATCACGCTATGCCTCAATCTGAATTTACTTCTAGACAACTGCAGCAATAAAAAAATAAAAGATTATCAATGAACACAACAACTCGTGGCGGTATCCTTATCGGAGTCCTGTGCGGAATCTGGACATTTGTTATGGGATTCACTGGATGGTACAAAGATCCAACACTGCTCTATGCATTCTGGCTTGTTATTCCTATCCAGATTGGAATTCTGATATGGGGATTAAGAAAAGTTGCAAGTACAGGTAAACAATACGGAGGACTACTCGTCGCCGGCACACTTATGTCCGTAATCGGTGGTGTTATCTTGATTTTTTCTTCACTCCTCTTTACCACCGTTGTTTTTCCCCAGTATTTCGATGAACTGCGTACCCTGGGTGAGGAAATGATGAAGCTGGAAGGAAAATCAGAAGCTGAAATTGCCGCCGCTTTGGAAGCTGCTGCGCAAACAAACACACCGATAATGCAAGCGTTGTTCGGATGCATCGGGACTGTTGTTACGGGGTTCTTGGCTTCATTGATTATAGGTGCAGTCGTCAGAAAAAAGACCGCATCTGAATCTTAATTTGTTTTTCTGAGCCTGAACCTCAATCTACAATCTTTATGTCGTAGATTTGACATCAACTTGTATCTTGTCGACAATTTCCATCCATTTAAATGTTCAAGAACGCCCTCACAAATTTGGAGACGCAATGCGATCTGCCCACCTTTGACGTTCAGGCGGGTCAAGCCATTACAGTATTTAGCTGAAAATTGTTTTCCAATTCGATGAAAATAAAAACCTATATTCTACTTATTCTAATCGAAGCCACGTATTCTCAAGCAGTCAGTCAGACAGATTCTTTGAGCGATGTATTTCCGTTGGGTGTGCACTATTCTTTTACTTACAATTATCACTCACGATTCTCATGCTTTGG
>DASRUF010000068.1:0-13045 GCA_035655575.1 Bacteroidota bacterium
GTCAAAACCTTAACATAGTTGCGTATCTGAAGTTCGGTCGCATCGATAAGTTGGTGAACAAATTCACTTCCCCACCGAATTATGTCATAGCGTTGGAGACGAAGTCGCATGATCTTCATTCGTCGTGTTTGTTCATCTTCAGGCATTTCTAGTGCTTCCCTCAATGCGGAGGCAATTTCTTCCCTGTTGTTTGGGTTAATGATGATTGCTTCTCCGAGTTCTTTCGCAGAGCCTGCCATCTCACTTAAGATAAGTACTCCCAGTTCATTTGCTTTGCTCGCAATGTACTCTTTTGCCACAAGATTCATTCCATCTCTAAGTGGAGTAACCAATGCTACGTCACTGATGTTATACAGTGCCGCTAAAGGTTGGAACGGTAAATACTTGTATTGATAGAGAATGGGAGTCCAGCTAATGGTTCCAAATCGTCCGTTAATTTTTCCCACTAATTCTTCAATTTGTTTCTTCATTTGTTCATAATGCTCAACTCCAATTCTTGAAGGGACGATAATCAGGATGAGAACAATATTATTACGAAATTGCGACTGTTCCTCAAGAAGAATCTCAAACCCCTGTAATCGATTGAAAATTCCTTTTGAATAATCGAGTCGATCAACAGAAAGGACAATTTTAGCATTAGAAAGTGTTTCTTTAAGATTTTTTGCCTCCCACTGAATTTCAGAATCGTTAATAGCGGTAGAATATTTCTTAAAATCAATCCCCATGGGAAACGTATCGACCTTAACAATCCGGCTTGGAAGCATAATCTGTCCCATATTGTGTTCATAACCCAAAATGCGAAGAACACACTGTAAAAAATGTTGCATGTAATCGTAGGTGTGAAAGCCAATAAGATTAGCTCCCAAAAGACCTTCTAGGATTTTTCTGCGCCAGCGATCGGGAAGAAGACGAAAAATCTCGAAAGAAGGAAAAGGAATATGAAGGAAAAATCCAATCGGGATGTTTGGTGTTCGGGCTTGTAATAAAAGAGGGAGCTGCATTAAGTGATAATCGTGAATCCAAACCAAATCATCTTGATTTACAATGTTGATCAGAGTATTGCAAAAAATTTCATTTACCTTGTTGTAATGTTGCCAATAGTCTTCCTGATAGATTGTTAACGAAGGGAAATAATGAAATAATGGCCAAATCGTCTTATTACAAAACCCGTGATAGAACTTTTCCATATCTTCTTCTGACAGAAATACAGGGTATGATCGATACTCAGCGATAGAGCGGGATTTTACTTCTTCGTTAAAGTCATCTTCTACCGTTGTTCCGGGCCATCCTACCCACGCATAATCAAGATTTTCATTTGAAGAGATCTTCATTGATTCAAGATAGGATCGAAGACCAGTTGCCAAACCCCCTACGCTCTCATCAAATTGATACGATCCATCCGCTTTCTTGATTGTAAAGGGCAATCGATTGGAAACAATGATTAGTCTTTTTCCCTTTGGTTTCCTCTTATCCATAATTCACGCTTTCGCAGTATGTGTTGTCATCCATGCTCAAAGATAAACGATGTCACCTTCATGGAACAAAGATAAAAACAAAAGCAGGTAATCTTTGATATGTCTTGTAATAAGAAAATTATTCTTAATATGCTCTCTTCCGTTGGCTCCTAACTCAAGCGCAAATTTCGGCTCGTTAATTAGCTGCTTAATCCAGTATGCAGTCCCGTCTATCGTATGCGTTAGAATCCCCGAATATTTGTGTGTGATCTGAAGAGGTATTCCACCGACTGCTGATGCGATCACAGGCTTGGCTTTCCAAAGAGCTTCAGAGACAGTCAATCCAAATCCTTCTTTTAACGATTTTTGAAGAATGATAGTTGAACCTCGTTGAAGTGCATTTATTTCAATGTCGCTCGCTGAAGGGAGAAATAACACATGAATATCAGGATCGTTGGCAGCTTCGTTTTGGACTTCTTCCATAACCCTTGCTCCTTCTGGGTCATCTGTTGCTCCACCGCCGGCTAGAACAAGCTGAACGTCTAAGTATTTTTTCACTTTGCGATAAGCTTTGATGACACCAACGGGGTCTTTCAAATAATCAAATCGTGAGATTTGTGTAATCACGGCTCGTGACCGATCAATCCCAAATCGATCGAAGATGGACTCAATGGTTGATGCAGGTAAATCTTTGTTTTTGTCACTCAAAGGATCGATGGATGGTGAAATCAAGACTTGTTTAATTGAAAGTTGTCGGGCGAATTTGGGCGCTGAAAATACCGCATAATCATACATCTCAATGTATTTTTTTAAAAAATTCCATGTTCGTGAATCAGGCCTCGAAAAATCGATATGGCACCGCCAAATCCAATAATGACCAATGAATTTTCTTTTTTCGATTAATCCAATTGGCTGAGGGTCATGAATGAACATCACGTCTCCGACAAGATCCATCTCCTTTAAGTTAGCTTGATTGATTTCAAGGAAATAAAGGAAATCATCCTCTGGAATATCTACTTTTACCCCATGTAATGCATTATGGATATTTTTTGTAATAACAAAGTATCGCTCATTTCCTCTTATCACGTCCCATCGGGCATTTACCCCAAGTTGTTTAAGGAGTGGTATCATCCTTGTCAGGATTTCAGCGACGCCACCACCGACTGCTGTGGAATTAATATTTTGAATGATTTTGCCGTTCAGTTTTTTGGCGAGGAGATGCAACTCATCTACAGATCCTTGTCCAATAATTGGTAAATATTCTTCAATTGTTTGCATACATTTCGATTAGTTGGATGATTCTCTTTCGTAAGCCTTCCAATGTAAATGTGTATGGGTCGAGTCGCAGTAGTTCGTCAGCAATGCGAGTTTTATTCATAGTTCTGAACCAACAGGAAAAATCGTTCTCCGGTTTCTCGAGTCTTAATGGGGCATCGAAAATATGAAAGTAGAGAGAATGAATGCTGACTTTTTCTACCATCTCTTTAAATTCTTGAAGATTATGTGCGTTATAGGTAGTTTGGTATACAAATGTCTGTGATGCCATAAAGTGAAACTCCTCTCCCGGTGGAGTCGGTATAACTCTGTCGCATGTCTGAAGATGGGATTCTAAAATCTCAATGAATTTCTGTCTGAGATCTGATATTCTTTGAAACTGGATAATATCTATACTGCATACTTTCTCACCGAGAACATCTTCATTGAGAACGTTAGTGATCCAATATCCAAAATCATTAGGCGGTTCGGGTGAAAGGTAATGGTGTTGTTGTAAAAATTTGTGTGTATGGAAATATATTGAAGATCCAGGAACAGTTTTAATTCCCTCAAGAAGCTCAAGAATGTTATTCGCTTTTTTGCCGAGAAGAATTGTTTGATCAGATTTTGTGTAAAACCTGAATTCAGTCGAGCTTTGTTTGTCATTCATAGTTTATTTTTCTGGTGTCTTTATGTGAAGATCTCGCTGTGGAAATGGAATTTCAATGCCTACATGGGCGTATCGTTTGTGTAAACGTTTAACAAATTCATGTTTAATAAGATACTGATCGACAAATTCTCTTGCCCGCAAAATAACTGTAAAGTTAATGCTTGAGTCGCCGAACGTATGATACCGGATGAAAGGTTCGAATTCAGAAATACCACCCGGAACTTCCTTCATAACCTCTTTTGCAACCTCGATTGTCACTTGTTCTACTTCTGTTAGGTCGCTCTTATAGCTTACACCGACCTGTACAAGCACTGCCAACTCGGGTTCAGGGAGATAATAATTTACGATAATTGTAGATGCTAATTTTGCATTTGGAACAACAATGATGTTGTTCGGAAGAGCCCTAATCGTTGTATTTCGCCATGTTACATCGACAACGTACCCCTCTTCTCCAGAGTCAAGCTTGATGTAGTTCCCCGGCTGAACTTTACGCGAAGCTATGATTTGTAAACCCGCAAAGAGATTTCCTAATGTATCTTGAAGTGCCAAGGCGACTGCTAATCCACCGACACCTAATGCGGTTATGATCGGTGTGATCGAAATTCCAAGAGATTGAAGTATCACTAGAAAACCAACGGTGAATATTACTATCCTGCCAATGTTTGCCAGTATTGAGGCGGAAGGTAATATACCGCTTTCACCTTGACTATATAGTTTGATAAAACCGGCTGTTATCCGTGCAAAAAATAACGTTACTGTAAAGATGAAAAAGATCTGAATTACTTTTTGCAATATCTCGATTACTGTTGGAGAAATTTCAAGAACCAAGATAATGGAATTACACGCTGCGAGGAAAAACCACAGTGGGATCATGCCATGTAAAGATGCAATGACTATATCATCGCCTTTCCATTTAGTCTTTACGGTAATGCTTTTTAATCTTTTTATAGCAAACTTTTCGAACAGTAGACCAATTAGAAACGCAAGAACAACAATACTAATCGGTGTAATGTATATTTTTAAATTGTCAAATGTAGTTGTCATTTGAATTATGGTTTATGAATGGCCTATATATAATAAGGATCATGAATACAACTTGCAATAGTAACCATAGGAAAATTGTAACCATAGGAAAATATAAAAAGGAACTTTGCCCCCAACCTTAGTTGTACAGACTGGCGACAAGGGAGGGATCGGTGGATACTGTTAAAGATTCAGTTTCTGGCACCAACGCAAAATAAGTGTGTTCGTAGGCTATCACGAAGGAGAGAAGCAAAAAACCGCTCGTATCGACTACTTTTTAAAAATACTGAAGCACCCCACCCAGATGTACGGGGTGCTTCCTTCATGCAGCAGTTACAGCGTGGTGCTACTTATTTCATCAACATCATCTTGCGAACTTGCTGGAACTTCAGGTCAGGATTTTCAACACTATTCGCGACAAGACGGTAAAAGTAAACTCCAGAGGTAAGCCTCGAAGCATTAAAATCCACATCATTCACTCCCTCGACAAATTCATCGTTTTCAGCCAGCGTCGCTACTTCTTGTCCTAACATATTGTACACCTTGATCGTGACCAATGCATCTTCAGTGAGATCAAATTCAATAGCGGTTGTTGGGTTGAATGGATTTGGATAATTCTGCTTTAACTCAAATTGTTCCGGAAATATGTCCGAGTATAAAAATATTGGCGCTATCACTGGCGGAATTTCACTTGATGCTCTGTACAAATGCTGATTTAACGCCATAGCCGTTGCGCCCGACGCAATGGTTCCGCTGGGACCAAACGACTCTACCTCGAAAGGACCGCTTGCTGAGTTGTTGATATTCTGTACAACGGTTAAAAGCTCGTTCAGTGTATAGCTCCCTCCGCACGTTGACATAAAAGAATCAAGCGTCTCAGCAATAGCGCTGACAGTCATATCGTCGAAAAGCGCCGGGTCACCCGGTTGGGCAATATATTTCAACTGACCGAACCCAGAGGGGTTTTTCCCAGCCGCACTTGCTGCAATATTTAGCTTCAGTGCGACAGCTTCTCCAACTAAGGTGTTTTTCTGTTTTTTGGGCTCGTATTTCTTCAGCGGTTTTTTGAATGGCTTGCCACCATAGGTATCCAAGCAACTCGGATTTGCATCGTGGAGGATCCCCTTACTATTCATCGTCTTAATTACGTCTGACCACTTTGCGTGCAGGATTGAATTGTTGTTTCCCGATAAACCCACCAGCAACCCTGATCCATTTTTGGGATATACCTCGTAGCCGATGTTGTTAATGTTTGGAGTTTTGTAAAGCAATATTTCCGTTCCAGGATCCGCGAGTAATTTAAACTTGGCTAACTTTCCACTGCCTGCATACCATGTCGCGGTGACCTTGATGGATTTCCCCTTATCACCGAAACCGTGAACAACGATCCACTCACCACTGTTCAGTGTTCCTATGAAATCAATTGTTTTGTTTGGTAATACTGGTGAGGCAGTCATATCTCCAGTGACATCAAAAGATGTTACCTTTTGGCTGAATTTCGCATTCAATTTATCAATTATGATGCCCGTCGTGTTGGTAAAGGTAATCGTCCATTCACTGAACGATGGTTTAGCCTTCTCTGCCTTTCCAGCTTTGCCTTTACTATCGAGTGCAAGCGCTATACTATCTGCTCGAAATGATCTCATCTTGTATCCATCACCCTTGATGATGTAGACATATTGGTTGCTTGT
Source organism: Bacteroidota bacterium (assembly GCA_035655575.1). Classification (GTDB taxonomy): domain Bacteria; phylum Bacteroidota; class Ignavibacteria; order UBA10030; family SZUA-254; genus DASRUF01. The sequence goes on from DASRUF010000068.1 coordinate 6,093, forward strand.
ACTCGTAAATGGGTAGGTAAAGGATGTGGTTGTAGTCATATCGACATCGCTAAACAATCCTAATCCGGAAGCATCCTTCAGATTCCAATATCCTTCACCAATACTACCAATATTTGAGGGCCAGGATAATGTTATTGAGCCGCCCTCTGTACTGGACTTGAAGCAAAGTTTAAATGTATCACTCTCGGTCTGTCGGACGATACCCCGAATATCCTTCACTTGAAGACCTTGTCCTAAACATGTCATTCCTGGAATATTAACCGATCGAAAATCTGCAATGCCGGTGGGTGGTGATGGTGGAGCTTCAAACTCGCCAAGTGAGGCATCGATACAATCTGTTGTACTCGTGTGTGTACCGATCCAAAGGGAATCTTGCCATGTGGTACCGTCTGTCGCATAAATTTTTACACTGTCTTGCGACCATGCGGCTTGTGTCATCATTATCATGAGACATATACCGAACAGGAGTGACAAACGTTTCAATTTGTTCATGTTTAATTTGTTCATAATGACCTCGCTGTTTAAAATGAATGTAGATGATGAATTGGTGAAATTAAATATGAGGAACATTTGATGTTTCATGGTTCACCTTTTTGTTATTTAGAAAATGAGACTTCTTGAAAAATTACTCTTTCTGTCACACTGAGCCTGCCCGCCGCTACACTTTGGCAGGCGGGCAAAGCGAAGGGTCTCAAACGTTAGAAATTGAATTTCTTTTTCATGTTTCTATACACTGCCCCAGTATGGTAGATATCCATAATGACGATAAAGATTTTGCAATTCGTTCTCCTCGACAAGATCGGGATCGAATATTGGTGCTTTAGCGACGCGCGTTCGTGTGAGGTCAATGTGAACTGCTTCGCCAGTGGTTTTCACGATGGCTGCTGCAGGTATCAGAAAAGTTGTTTTGCCGATTCCCAATATACCTCCAGATGCAACTCTAATAAAGCGAACTTTCCTCTCCTTATCATCAATGTATAGGGCATCAATAGTGCCAATTTCTTCAGAATGTCGATCAAGAACTTTACGTCCCCGAATGTCATCTGTGAGGTGTACAAACGCAAGACTAGAGTCTACTAACTTCACAAGTTTTCCTTTAACGTTATTAACCATGTGAATATCCTTTCATGTATATCCTATTCTTTGACTTGCAATTGTTCTACTAACACAATGCAATAACGGTTCTAATAATGCAATAGACTGGAAGGTTCAATTTTCTATATAGACCAAAAGGTCTATTCAGAAAAGGTCGGTTGTATTTTACGATACAAAGGGGATGATGGGAAAGGCCTGAGAAGTGTGTCTATGCCATCTTACGGTTCGGTAAGATCGTTTTGGAGGGCGTACCGAACTAATTGTGCTGTTTTGTGCATGTTTAAATTTTTCATGATGTTATTGCGATGGTTATGAACAGTTTGAAAGCTGATGAAAAGTTTTTTTGCTATTTCTCGACTCGTATATCCTTGGGCAATATACCAGAGAATTTGTGTTTCTCGCTTGGTAAGTTTAGGAATCGAGGGGAGAGAGTCGAGTTGTTGTTTCTCAAGTTTTTCAAGGCATTTTTCAATTAATATCTTTGAGATGTATGGACCAAAAAATCTTTCTCCTTCCGTTATAGAGTTTATTGCTTTGGTTATATCTTTCGTTTTTGCATTCTTCAATAAATAGCCATCAGCACCTGCAAGGATCGCTTGGCTGCAGGCTGTATCTGTGCTAATGTTCGTAAAGACTAAAATTTTGCACGCGGGACATATTTCTTTAGCGTTTCTTATTGTTTCAATACCATCTTCCCTTTCAGGCAATGCAATATCAAGAATGACAATATCGGGGTTATATTCTGACACTAAATTTATGGCGGATTCGGTATTGATAGCATCAGCGATGATGGAAAAACGCTTTTTGCTTTGAAATACTTTCCGGAGCCCGGTCCTGACAATTTCCTGTTTATCGACCAACAGAATTCGATACCTTTTTGCTGATTGAGGGTGTAATACCCTTGCTGGTTGGCGCTGATGTTTTTGCATGGCTGTTGTCTGTGTTTTACTCATCAACGTAGAGATGAAATTCATTAGCTAAAGAGTGAATTCAGCTTGAAATGGGATTCTGAAACAGGGAGTTTGAATAGTTCAGCGGCATTTTCATACATGATTTTTTTTCTTTCTTTTTCAGGTATACTCAGTTCTTCAATAAATTCTACGTATGATTCCATGGAAGAGATGGGCCAATCGGTCCCAAATAACACTTTATCGGGCTCCACGCCATAGATGAGCATTTCTTGTAGTTGCTTTCGCATGTAACTTTCGAATCTGTCGGAAAAGTTACCCAAGACAAGGCCCGAAATGTCGGTGTACACGTTCTTGTTCTTGTACACAACCTCCATGCAATCCCTAAACCATGGGCTTCCAAGGTGGCAGATAACGAAGTTAACATCAGGATGGTCAACTGCTACATCGTCCACATGAAGTGGATGTGCGTATTTCAACTTACCCGTCGGTGTATATGTATCTCCTGTGTGAATCATTACTGGTACGTTTGTTTCAGCGGCGAGCTGATACGCTGGCTCGAGCTTCGGGTCGTTAGGATAGAACGGCTCATAGCCGGGATATATTTTCAGTCCGCGGACACGCCCTGCTTGGATAAATTCACGTATCTCCAACATTTCATCAGGAATGAAGTTGTTATAGCTAAGCCCTGCAACAACGAATATATTTTTCATGTCTTGAGTGGCATGAACAACGCTCCGTGTTGAAGGACGTCCGCCTGTGACTTTATATGATGTAAGCACAAGAGAGAAATCAATTCTGTTCCTTTTCATGTGAAGGAGAAGGTCATCGAGGCATTGCTGGAGGGAGTCAACTTCGTCGTTATGGTAGTTGTTAATGTGGGTATGACAATCAATGATCATATCACTCATCAATATTACATGCTATTCATGTTTAGCTGAAGTTAGGGTTTTTTCCACATTTTATCAAGCAGATGGGCAGCCCATTCACGTCCGCCAAGTCCAAATGCTAATGCTAAGGCTAAGCAAAGGGCACCAAATGCGATCTGGAATGCAGAAACGAGAATCTGTCCACCAATGGATAGTTGTTCGAACGACAGGGAGATTGCAAAGATGAGAATTGCCCACTGTGTTGCGGTGCTCAGAAGCTCCGCGCCAGATATTCCGATGTTGCTGAGGTAGGTGAATACAATCCCTCTGATGAATTTTGAAAACAAGGTTCCAAACATCAGAATGAGAATTGCAGCGATGACTTGAGGGATATAAAGAATGATTTTGTTGAATAATTCTGTTGCACTTTGCAATCCCAAACTGTTAAGCACCGCTAAGAACACCGTAAGCACAATAAACCAGTAGATAAGGTTTGCTAGAATGGTGACCGCTGTATAACGGACACCACCTTGTAGCAAGAAATCTTCGATTCCTGATCTTTCTGCAAGATCATCAAATCTCAAGAATTTAAGAAGCTTAATTGTTCCTTTTCGGAGAAGTTTCGCCACAAGCCAACCTAAGATGAGCAACAAAAAAGATGCAAGCAGCTGCGGCAAAAAGGTACTCAGCTGGATCCAAAATTGTCTAAAGAAATCAAAAAAAGAATAAACTTGCTCCATACAATATCTCCATTCGGTTGTTGGTTAACTATTACATGCCCATAACGGGGAACAAAAGTGATGTAGGTTTGTTTGAAAACAGATTAAATTTTACAATTTCGTTTTTCCTTCTAATTCTATCCTTGTGATTTCGAATCTTGATTTGAATTTTGGTCAAATTCTATTCTATACAATAATCGATGCACCCTTCGGAACATCCGATATTAATTGGAACGTGTGGGTTCGGACACCCCCTCCGAGGGGACAATCTCTGGAGATTTTTTATAGTTTGAGAATAAAAACCGTACAAGCACAGACGAGACAGGTTTCTCCATCAGAAAAATCAGCACAGCAGTTATCAGAATACTGATAACAACGGCACTATAGATTAAATTTTGGATAACAATACCTTCTACTAATCCCATTTGGAGTGGCATGGAGGCAAGCACCGCAGCAGCAGTTCCCTTGGGAATCATTACACCCATAACCGCAGCATCTTCCTGAGGTGTGATCTTTTTGCTAGCCGAGACTCGAACGGAGGTCAGTCGAGCTAAGAGAAGAATGCCACAAATAAGCATAGCACTAGCGATCGACGGCAAATCGTAAAAACTTACTGACAGGCCAAGATACACGAAGAAAAAAGTCTTGATTAAAAAAACTATCTCGCCAAAAAATAATTTCTCAGTTTCATTATGCCCGAGAGGTGTGAGATTGAATCTTTTCACTAACCATGGAATTTCTCTTATACCAACGTTTCCTAAAGTAATTCCAAATGCTAACGCAGCTATTGGGCCGCTAAATCCAAGGTAGTCGGTTATCCCGTAGAGAATGAACAGAAACGATGGTGTCGTGAAAATGGCATATCGTAATTGTCGTATTCTATGCAAAAGGATCGACCAAACATAACCACCCACAGTTCCAATCACAAGTGCAAAAACAAACGAGGAAAGTAAATTACCCACGAGTCTTCCAACATGAATTTCATTCAGCTTTAAAGATTCAAGAATTGCAAGTGCAACTATAATGCATAGAGATTCTCCAAATGAAGATTCCAGAGTTAGTGTGGTTTTTGTTGAGTCAGTTAACCGTAGCTGGCGGACCATTGGAATGATAACCGCCGGTGCCGGACCAGCGAGAACTGCAGCAATAAACAATGAAAGAAGAAAGGGAAGGGCTGTGATAATTAGTATTGTGATGGTCAGGAGTATGAGAGCTATACTATAACTAACGAAAGTTACAACTAACGTACCACGAAGCGACACTCTCAGGCTTTCTATACTGAGTTCAAGCCCTCCTTCAAAGAGGATAACCACTAGTGCAATCGTTGTAAAAATATTTCCTAATTTCCCAAAATCATCCGGTGTAACTATGTGGAACAATGGTCCAATGACAATCCCGATGAGAATGAGATATAGAACATCGGGAATTCGTGTTCGATCAAAAAGAGAAACGAACAAATGAGAAAGAAATACCAATAAGCCGATAAATATTATAACTGGGGCAGATTCCATAAAAATTCAATTTATCTTTTGTTGATGTTCGCGCATCATCATATGTTTACCACCTTACAGATAAGAATTTCAACATTCTCACATATCTCAAAAATAATTCATCAACATGATCTCCACGGAAGATGTAGTATGTATACCCTATTCCATATCGCACTAATTCTCTGAGAAAGTCCTCAGTGCCGAGGGTAGTTTCATCGTCCCCGTGGTCAATATAAATTTGATCTAACGTGCTTAGATTTTTAGAGTATCGCGAAACAAGCGACAACGGATCATCATCTAACCATTTTTGCCATATGGGATCGCGTTCTTCGCCAAATTGATATTCAAAGGGAAGATCAAGATATAACGGGGGCTTCGTTGGATTAGGAGAGAACGCGGCAGCTTTCGCGTACGCTGCTGCGAGTGACCATTCAGTTTCAAACCGTATCTTTTCAACCAATCCTTCCAGACTGGCTGGTTTCTTATGACCTTCGAGGGCTTTCTTGTAAATCGATTTCCTGTACCTTATCGAAAGAGGACTGCCACTGAGGCTACCCACCTGTCCGAAAACGTTGTTATATTTCATCCCAATCTTTATTGCCCCATGACCACCCATTGAGAATCCAGCAATGGCTCGCCAGTTTCGTCCGGGATTAGTGTGGTATAGGCTATCAATGTGTTGCACGATCTCTTGTGCGATGTATTCCTCAAAATTTCCGATGGCAGGAGAATCGGCGTAATAGCTGCCACCGAATGTCGTCGTACCATCAGCCGCTACCAGAATCATCTCGCCAAGTCTTTTTTCTTTCATCAAATCAAAGAACTTTGTCAGCATATCGATACTTTCAAGTTGACCATCTTTTCTCTTACCAAGACCATGGAGAAGATACACAGTCGGATAACGAGACGTATTTGACTTAAAGTAGGACGGGGGAAGTAACACAGCCATCTCGCGAGTGTGTGAGTCACCGATTAAATTGCCTTTCAATGCTTTACTTTCTATGCGTGTGTACTGAAAAAAACGCCCCGGCTGAATGTTGGTTTGCTGTCCACAGGTAAGTGGTGCAAAGGAAAAAGAGAGTATTATGAAAAATCTTATTGAATGCGATGATAGCTTCAGTGCCATAGGATGCAGCGATAGGTTATGTTTATTCTTCTTTCAACATTTTTTCGATGTCTTTCTTTTTTCCAAAAACAACAAGAATGTCGCCCCGTTCTATCATAGTCGTTGGCTGTGGTGTGCCGATGATTGTTTCGACTTGCTTTGCCCCTAATCCAAGAAGTCTCTTTTTTGACACCATCCGCTTAATGGTTACCAGTGTGACACCAAGCTTTTTAGGAAGATCCAATTCTTGAAGCGTACGATCGATGAGATGATCCGGGGTATTGATTTCAGATATACTGTAATCTGAAGAAAGAATAAATGAATCTACCATTCCTTCAACCATAAGACTACTCGATAATCGCTCTGCAGCTTCTTCGGCAGGAAGGATAACTTCGCTGATGCCGAGATGATTCAAGATGCGCTCGTGGGTTGATGTTGTTGCACGAACAATAATACGTTTCACCTCTAATTGTTGAAGAGCTGCCACAGTAAGCAAGGTTGCCTCGAAGTTCTCACCTATTCCAACAATGACTGCATCATAGTCCGTGATCCCTTGACTTTGAAGCGCCTTCATTTCAATCGAATCAAGACGTACAGTGTGCGTTACCTGATCTTTGATGTCATCAAGTCGGTCCATACTGGCGTCGATTGCAAGCACCTCAGCCCCTTTCCGCGCAAGTTCTACGGCGAGATGTTGACCAAACCGACCCAGCCCGATAACAGCATATTTTTTGGTCATGAGTTTTTATGGACCCTCATTATGTGAC
>DASRUF010000069.1:0-10366 GCA_035655575.1 Bacteroidota bacterium
TCTGCACTTGTGCCAGGATAGAATAATCACCGCAGCCCGGACACCAGCGCACATCCTGGTCGGATTGAAAATCTTTTGCTGTAGATTTTTCCGTTGGAATTTTAGGTGTGTTTTTTAATAATTCATCAATGAGATGCATTGGGGGCTCCTAAAGTATTTTTTAAATTTCTGAAATTATAATAACTCATCGATCTTTTGCTCGATCTCATTTGATTTGAACGGTAGTCCCTGTACTTTGCATAAACTTATTGCGGGTACAAGATATTTGGACCGTAACAATTTTGAAAGCTGACCGAGATTGAGCTCTGGAACAAGAATAGTTTTAAAATTATAAAGAATTTCTCCAACATTCTTCTGAAATGGATTTAAATATTTTAAATGGAGATGCGACACGGATTTTCCCTCTCGCCGCTTATTTTCTACTGCAGTTTTTATTGCGCCATACGTGCCACCCCAGCCGACGATAAGGACATCGCCTTTCGAGCCCCCTTCAACCTTTGCTAAGGGAATGTCATCCGCGATGCCTTCGACTTTAGCTTGGCGCATCTTGACCATGAATTCGTGATTCTCCGGATCATAACTTACATTTCCGGTGATATGTTGTTTTTCCAATCCCCCTATACGATGTTCTAATCCTGGCATGCCGGGAATAGCCCACGGCCGAGCAAGGGTTTTTTCATCACGCAAATAGGGATAAAATCCTTCTGGGTTGGTTCTGAATTTTGGCGATATATCCGAAAGAGATGATGGGTTAGGAATTAACCAAGGTTCAGCACCGTTTGCAAGATATCCGTCTGAGAGGAAGATCACGGGTGTCATATACTTGATTGCTATTCGTGCAGCTTCAAAGATCGTCAAAAAACAATCGGCGGGTGTATTCGCAGCAATGACAGGAACAGGAGCTTCACTATTCCTTCCATGGATTGCTTGTAACAAATCTGCTTGTTCAGTTTTCGTTGGTAAGCCCGTGCTGGGTCCGCCTCGTTGTATATTACACACGATGAGGGGTAATTCGAGCATAACTGCAAGACCTATTGCTTCACCTTTCAATGCCATGCCAGGTCCACTTGTTGTCGTAACAGCGAGAGCACCCCCGTATGAGGCACCAATCGCAGATGTGATACCTGCAATTTCATCTTCAGCTTGGAATGTCTTAACCCGAAAGTTTTTATACTTCGATAACTCGTGGAGTATTTCACTTGCAGGAGTGATAGGATAACTTCCAAGGAATAAGTCTAATCCTGACTTTACAGATGCGGCGATTAACCCCCATGCTACCGCTTCATTTCCAGTGATACTTCTATAAACTCCTGGCTGAAGTTGTGCCGGTTTTACTTCGTACCTTGAAGTGAAAATTTCCGTGGTTTCTCCATAAGCATAGCCCGCCTTGAGTAGCCGGATATTAGCTTCAATTAATTCAGGTGTTTTCTTAAACTTTTTTTCAATCCACCTAATTGTCGCCTCAAGCGGTCGAGTGAACATCCAGTACATCATTCCAAGTGCGAAGAAATTTTTACTCCGGTCTATAATTTTGGTAGATATATTCATGTCCACAAGAGCGTTCTGGGTGAGCTTTGTAATGCTCACGTCATGTACTTGATATTTGGAGAGTGAGCCGTCATCTAATGGATTTTTTTCGTATCCTGCTAATTTGAGATTCTTCTCGTTGAAGCCATCTCTATTCGCTATGATAATTCCATTATCACGTAGGCTTCGGAGATTAACTTTTAATGCGGCGGGATTCATGGCGACGAGAACATCGCAAGAGTCTCCCGGGGTGTTTATCTCGGTTGATCCAAAATGGATCTGAAAACCGCTAACGCCGTATAATGTTCCTGCGGGGGCTCGAATTTCAGCTGGATAATCTGGTAGCGTGCTGAGATCATTTCCGATCAATGCTGTTGTGCTCGTAAATTGCATTCCCGTTAATTGCATTCCATCACCAGAATCGCCTGCAAAACGAATTGTCACTTCGTCTAAGTTCTTAACTAATTTAGTCATAATCGTACATGCTTATTTAGTTGTTGTTGAATATAGGTTCTTATCCGAGTTCATTCAAAAAAGGGAACCATTCTGAAAGGTACTGTGAGAGGATGCTCAAGGAGTTAGTCATAATCAAAATTCCAACTATCACCAATAAAACACCTCCAACAACCTCGACTGTGTGCAGATATTTTTTAAATTTATTGAAAAGGTTAAAAAAGACTGATAGACTTAATCCGGTGAGAAGGAATGGGATTCCTAATCCGAGAGAATACGAAGACAATAAGAAAATTCCTTTCATTACCGTATCTTGCTGACTGGCAATTGTAAGTATCGCAGCCAAAATTGGTCCGATGCAGGGTGTCCATCCGAAAGCGAATGCTATACCTACGATGAACGCACCGAAAAGTCCGATAGGTTTGCCTTGTGCATGAAATCGTTTCTCATAGTTGAGGAATGGGATTTTGATAATACCCATCATGTGAATCCCAAAAATTATTATGATAATCCCTGCAATTTTCGTGAGTATATCGATCTGCGTTTTGAGGAATTGTCCTACGGCTGTAGCAGATGCGCCCAAAGCGATAAAGACTACTGAGAAGCCGGCAATAAAGAGGAGAGAATGTAAAATGATTTGAAATCGCACCCTCGAACGATCTGCCGTATTTTGAATTTCTTCAAATGAGACACCAGAAATAAATGATAAGTATCCTGGTACGATGGGGAGAACGCACGGTGAAATGAAGGAGAGTAATCCAAATAAAAATGCTGTAAAAAAACCAACGTTTTCCAAAGTGAGACCTTACAATCTATCTTCTAATAGAACAATATTTATAACTTTTTTGATCTTCACGGATCACATTATTCAGCAGTAACCCGAATGTGCAATAACGCTCCGTGATTATTTCAATCATTCTCGGACGACCCAGACTTTGACCTTTGCATTCACATTACTATGGAGTTTTAGATTGATCGTATAAATACCAAGAGCTTTAATTGGCTCATCAATTTCAACAATTCGTTTATCCAATTTGATTCCTTTCTCGTTGAGAGCGTCGGTGACCATCTGTGATGTTACTGATCCAAATATCCTTTCATCTTCTCCTACTTTAACTTTTAGTGTAATGGATATTTTTTCCAACGCTGAAGCTAATTTTTCTGCTTGATGAAATTCTTTTTGTTCACGGTTTACTTTTTGTTTCTTTTCCTCTTCGAGAACACGGAGACTACCTTGGGTAGCTGGATAAGCGATTTTACGTGGGATGAGGAAATTACGTGCAAAACCATCCTTGACCTCTATGACTGCACCAATTTTTCCTAATTTTTCGTGATCTTGACGTAGTATAATTTTCATAATAATCCTTTTGGTTTAATATTAACGGATACCCTCAGAGACATACGGGAGCAGTGCAATGTGGCGTGCTCTTTTTATTGCCTGAACAAGCTGACGTTGATGTTTTGCGCACGTTCCAGTAATTCGTTTTGGTATGATTTTTCCCTGATCTGAGATACACCGGATTAATCGCTTTTCATCCTTATAATCGATATACGTATCGTTGTTTCCACAGAACCGGCATACTCGTCGTTTCTTTAGTTGTTGGTCCATTTTTGCCATATGAAATCCTTTTATTCTTAGTAGTTCTTTGTAATTTATTCTTTCAAGAGTTGAGATTCTTCATTCGTGAGAAATTTATCAAACGAGTCATCTTCAACTGAAGAAGGTTCTTCATCGGAGTGTTGCCCATGTGTTGTCGGCGCTTGGGGTTCAGTTGGCACAATTTTCTTATTTAAAAATTGTATGCGACGTGCTTTGATTTCCACAATATTTCGAGTGTGTCCTTCATTGTTTTTAAAGATGTGGCTCTGTAGTTCACCATCCACCAATACCGCGCTTCCTTTTTTTAGACGATTTGTACAACTCTCAGCGAGCTTATTCCATGCTACAATTCCTACATAGCACACATCTTCCTGCCATTGGTTATTCCCGTCACGATATTTTCTATTACAAGCGATAGAAAAATTAATGACAGTTGTACCATTGGTCGTATGTCGATATACAGGGTCTTTTGTGAGATTGCCAGAGATTATCACGCTGTTTATTTCGGGCATTTTTAGATCAGCCATAAAATTCCTCAAATAATAGATGGGTAATTACTCAGTTGTTTCATCGTCAAAAAGTGGTTCTTTCTCGTCGGGACTTTCAATGGAAGGAATTTGCTCAGGAATTAAAGGAGTTTCTTTCACAGTAGGAATTATCTGTACTCGTTGATTGGCGAGAAGTGCTTCCTTATCGAGGCGAATGGTGAGGAAGCGTATAACATTCTCATCTAAAAATAGGGATCGTTCAAGTTGGGTTACCGTGCTTCCCAAAGCGGTAAACTCCATATTTACGTAATAGCCGTTGTTCTTTTTTTTAATTGTGTACGCGAGTCGTTTTCGTCCCCATCTATTGATTGCATTAATCTCACCTCCATTTTTCGTTATGACTTCTTGAGCGCGAGTGATTGCTGTCTCGATTTGGGGATCATCAAGCGAGGCATTTATTATAAATGTTGCTTCGTAGGTGCGTTTTGTTTGATTCATAATATTCCCTTTGGACGTTGTTAATTGATCCCTGATTAATCGAAACCGTATACATCCATCGGTTCGAACTCAGGAATAGGGTGAACTAAAGTGCTAAACCATTAAAACGGTTCATTGCTGTTTTCAAACCGTTTGTTGCTACAATCAATGCTGCGTCGCGCGCTTGTTTGATGAGTCTTCTAAGGGCTTTCCGATTTTCCTTCTCGAATGGTGAAAGGACAAATTCTTTCATCTCTGTTGCATTGATTGGTATCGCTTTGTTGGCAATTCCACATCGTAGTCGAGGAAATTCAGTTGTCCTGAGTTGTTCGATGATAGAAAACAAGCCATTGTGTCCACCATCGCTACCTTTTTCCCGTATTCTGATTGTACCGAATGGAAGATGGAAATCATCAACAATCACAAACAGATTTCGTGATCCAATCGAGTACCGTTCAATTACTTTGTGTACCACTAATCCCGAGTTATTCATGTACGTAAGTGGCTTTACAAGGGCAATTGTCGTTTCTTTATAACTTGTTGTACCAATGAGGTAATCTGAATCGCGTGACATCAAATCCACATGCAGAAATTTCGCGAGTGCATCGATTACTTCAAAACCAATATTATGTCGTGTTCCTTTATATTCGGCGCCAGGATTGCCAAGTCCAACAATAACATGCACGTCGATTTATTAAAAATAGACTACTTACTCTTTTCTTCTTTTGCAGGTGGAGTAGAGGTTTTACCAGCGGGTTCTGGTTTTTTAGCACTAGTTTCTCCTTCTGCTGTTTCCTCCTCAACCTTCTTGCCTTTGGCGATAACCTCTGGTTCAACTGTTTCTTCTACGGGCACAGTTCCGGCAACAGGTTCTTTTTCAATCGTGGGTGGAATTACACCGACGATCGTATTCTCTGGATTATCAAGGATTTTAACGTTTTCAATTTTTAAGTCACGGATGTGAACAAAGTGGTTAATTTTTAGATGTTCTGCATTAACCTCGATGTGTTCAGGGATATGTTTTGGTAAACATGAAATCTTCAAGCGATGTGTAATCTTTTGCAGGATACCGCCGTCTCGGACACCCTGTGGTGTAGTTCCCGTAATAGTGATTGGAATTTCGATGGTTATCTCTTCATCTTCTCGTAAACCCTGAAGGTCGAAATGTATAGGTCGATCGGTCACAGGGTCGAATTGGATATCGCGTAGAATACAATTCTTATCAGTCCCATCATTTAATTTGAGGTTGATGATATGAGTATCGGAAGTGAAGATGAGTGGTTTTAAACTTTTCTCCGTCATACTAATTGGGATATTTTCCTCACCATGTATATAAAAAATACCTGGAACAATATCCTCACGTCGTAACGCTCGGGAGCGTTTTCCTAATTGTGTTCGAATGTTAGCTTGCAGTGTTATCTCATGCATACGTGATCCTTTATTTATCCTTTATCGATATCAAATAATGAGCTAATGGATTGGTTCTTAAAACATCGTTTTATGGCTTCACCAAATATATTGGCTACGCTCAGGATTTCGATCTTGGTTGAATGTTGACATTTTGCATTAAGAGCAATTGTATCAGTAACATAAATTTTTGAGACCAACGATTTTTCGATCCTATCGGGAGCTTTTCCTGATAATAATGCATGTGTACAAGCTCCATAAATATCTTTTGCGCCCGCTTCTTTCAATGCTTTGACCGCTGTACAAAATGTTCCACCTGTATCGATCAAATCATCAACGATGAGAATATTACGATTGCGAACATTTCCGATAATGTTCATAACTTCGGCTTGATTAGGCTTCGGACGTCGTTTGTCAATCAAAATTAAATCAGCATCGAGCCGTTTGGCAAATGCACGAGCCATTTTAATCCCACCGACGTCGGGGGAGACAACGCTCAAATCAGCATACTTTTTCTTTGCAAAAAATGAAGCATAAACCGCTGACGAATACAGATGGTCAACAGGAATATCGAAAAATCCCTGAATCTGTGGAGCGTGTAAATCCATCGTTATTACACGGTCCACCCCGGATTTAGTGATTAAATTGGCAATGAGCTTTGACGTGATGGATACTCTCGGTTGATCTTTGCGATCTTGCCGTGCATAGCCAAAGTAAGGTATGACTACCGTTACCTTCCGGGCTGATGAACGCTTCGCAGCATCGACCATGATGAGTAACTCCATCAAATTTTCTGATGGGGGGGGAGTCGATTGGATTATAAAAACGTCACAACCCCGGATATTCTCGCTGTACTTTACCCATATTTCTCCATCACTGAAATTCTGAATATCACACTTACCAATCGGTACTCCAACTCGTGCTGCTATTTTCTCAGCGAGTTTACGATTTGATCTGCCAGCAAATAATTTGATCTCGGACATTCAAAATTTTATGATGGTGCAATGATATCGGTTATCATACTGTCGAAAAGCTACCGATAATCAAGTTTTATTAGTATAAAAGGGTGATTAATATAACGAAATTCTGTAAATCTTGCAATTTTGTTGAATTGTGTCATCAGGTAGCGTTGAGTTCATCCATCAAATTGATATTGACAGCTTCTTCTTTTGCGTAGAGTTTTTTAAAATCATCATCGGATCAACAGCATCTTTTTAACTTTTGTAAATACTTTTCCCGGGGTAATCAGGCTCGATGTTTCTAATCGGTAGAGATAAACACCGCTCGGTAAAAAGTAACCAGAGGAATTGGTACCTTTCCACTCCGTTTCTTTGAACCCCATCTCCTGTATCTCATCAGCCAATGTTTTTACTTCCTGTCCTAATACATTATATATTTTAAGCACGACTTTGCTATCCTCCGGAAGTTGGTAACGAATAATAGTTCTCGGATTGAAGGGATTGGGGTAATTTTGATCAAGATGATATTTGGTGGGATATCCAATTGCCGTAGAGATAATGAGGGCGATATGCGAAATGGGATTTAGAATTGTGAGTGGGCTTGCAGGCAGGATATGAATTTCTTTATCATCCACTTTCAATATAACAGACATTGAAGGTGATATCATTTTTGTCTGCACCTGTAAAGGATAGTAATGTGATGAGATATCAATGAAAATCTCTTGATTTTTATTGTCATTGATCAGCTCAAGAAAATGTCCTGATCTGAAACGGGCATCGAGTATTCCCTGAGGAGGCGGAGGTGGTAATTCAAAATGTTCTACAGAAGTCATCGGAATGTTTGAGGTGCCGAAATAGAGTGATTGGGAACTCCCATCATTGTCCCTGATAGTTATTGAATTAAATTGACTCAAGAAATCTGAAGTTGATTGTTTTAATAGGGAAGTTGATTGAATAGAGGAAGCTGAAATAATTAATTTCCCATTACCATTGGCTTTCAGCCAGTATCCTTTTGCAGGGAGGATTGAATCAGTAATGGTGTATCCACTCGTGAAAGAATATATATTTCCCAATATAATGTTAGGTGGATTTTGGACAATCGATGTGATTGCTACGGGTCTTGTAATGGAGCCGATCATGTTCCAACCGGTGGTTATATTCATTGTATCAACTTCGACCGGAGTTCCTTCTAATGCGATAGTATGATCGTTGAGATATTTCAACCAATAGCCGCGTCCAGTGGAAAGGGTTTCGGCGAGAAAGTAGCTGTTATTGTATCCGAACGCTTCTGAGATTGCTGTTGTGAAGACATTTACTTTTCTGTAATCTGTTGTACTATTTAAGGGTAATGAGACGATATTCCACCCCCGATTGACAACATAATATGTTGGTGCTTTCTGAATGATTTCAATAGATTTTATTGATGTGTCTGTTATTATTTTTGTGTTCTCGAGTCTCATATTGACGTTGAATAATCCGCCAAGAGTTTGACGATCTCGAAGGAAGAACGAGCCAATTGGAAGTATCTCATTATTCCAATGAAATGTTATCGGATAACCTGATATACTCGGTTGGAACTCCAGGAGATAGCTGTTTTCTATTTTCTGTTGATTAAGTTTATCGCGAATATCCACTTGAGTACCATTGGTCGAAGGGATGATCCAACGTGCATCGAAGAAACCCGGCGGAGGTTTAGGACTTAGCTCAAATTCCCCAAACGGTGTATCCAATCCAGCAGTTGCACCGTCTTTCACACCAAAGAAAACCGTATCGGTACTTAGTCCGATATCGGTGATTATCAGAGAATCGATGAATTCATATGGATGTTTGGGAATATAATTTTTGTGACCTAAATACCATGATGAAAGATGCTTGATGGAATCATGGATAACCGCGACATAATCACTATTCAGCGTGTTAGATTTTCCCAGGTTACTCAAAATACCACTCGAATCTCGGAACAAAACTAAATCTTCAAGTGGGATTATTGTTTCAGATGGTTCATAACGCAGAGATAATGATGCTCGGTAATTGCTCCCACCTCTTGCGTTTATGGAATAACTGCGTTTTACAAATAAAGATGACGGCAGCCCTGGTGTGGGTGTGTTCGGATACGTTGTAACAAATATTGTGTCGGGCAAAATTCCTGTCTGTTGGAACTGAATGAAAGTGGCTTCGCTTTCGAATTGATATCGCTCGGTTGAGCCTGCCTTGATCACTCGCTTGATTGTTCCCGTGCCTATAATCCCCTCTCCCTCTATTGCATATCCTTTGGGATTTAGGATGGATAATGTATCCGAGGGGCGAAGGAAAAAATTTGATAGGGGCGAGAAGAGGTTGGTGACATCGATATTACCAAGAGATTGAGCACTGGCATCCTCAGAGGTCTTGAGGTTATAAAAAGATCCTCTAATTTGTCCGTTACCAAGAATTACTACACTTGAATTTCCAGGATTAAATCTTCCTGCTGTATTAACAATAAAGTTTTTACCGATAAGGATTTGAGTAAAAGCGTTGGAATCTATCTGAAAAATTCCATTCACGTTGATATTCGATTGTATAACAAGCTGGCTTAGAAGAGGACCGATCCTCAGTCTGGCGCCTGTATTGATCGTCAGAGCTGACAGATTTATCTGCTGTTGTGTATTTTGGATGTAAGGCGAATTTGGAGCTTGTTGAATGATGACGCTGTCCAATTTTTCAGGTACCCCCGTGGGAATCCAATTTTCAGGTCTATTCCACAGTGAATCAATAACACCTGTCCAGGTTCGAACCGGTAATGGGGAAATGCCCGAACACAAAATTGTACCCCCCACACCCGCAGCGAAGACTTTTCCGATTGCACCACTTTTGACGATAAAAACATCATACAAGAGATTAAGTGTTCCACTATTTTGAAGAGACCATGTTGATCCATTATTGTTCGTATGTATAATTTTTCCGTCTTCGCCGACTGCCCAACCCGTCGTCGGTGAAGTAAAAGCAACACCATACAGGTCTGTATCGAACCCTGATGTTTGTTTCGCCCATGTTGAACCTCCAGTCGTAGAAGAGAGGATCGTTCCCAGGTCACCTACCACATAAAGATTATTGGCATCGGTGATGTCGAGGGCATTTATTATGGAACTAGTGCCGCTCGGCTGTGTAAGCCATGTTGCTCCACTATTTGTTGTTTTGATGATGGTTCCTTGATAACCGACCGCCCATCCAATCTGACGAGATGTAAATTTTGTTTTCAGGAGAGATACTGTTGTGTTCGATGCTTGCATTGTCCATGTGAGACCGCTGTTGGTTGTTGCGAGTATGGTTCCGAAATCACCCACAGCCCAGCCTGCACTTTGGTCGACAAAATGAATTGAATTTAATGCCAAGTCTGTTCGTGAATTCTGATCATTCCAGGTGGTGCCGCCGTTTGTGGTTCGTAAAATCACTGCACTATCACCAACAACCCAACC
>DASRUF010000070.1:0-6160 GCA_035655575.1 Bacteroidota bacterium
GAACAAATCGGTCTTCTGATCGGCTTTTTATGTCCGTTTGATGATGATCAGAATAGACGGTACCTCACCATTTTTGAACCCAACCGATTCATCGGTCTGCATTTATCAAGCGATTAAAGAATCTTCTCCAGAAAAGAAAAGCCATGGAGTTATCAAGCTCCATGGCTTAATGCTTAAAAAGTTTTTGCAGGTCTTATCTGTGTCGTTGGCTAAACCATCCCGGTATGGGATCTTTTGATAGGTAGAATGATCGTAATGTGCTCATAGTATTTAAGTTTTCCCCCATATCGTCAGCATAGCGCGCAAGCGACCACCCATCTGGAATAAAGCCAACAGGCTCATTCTGTGGATATGGATCAGGAGTTGATTTGTAGTTACCATACCGAATGATTTCAAGTGTTTCCGACCGGAATCCTAAATATTGACCAGTTGAAGCGACAAGCTTAATAAATTTTTTCTCAACCCTTAATTCACCAGAAGCTAACAGACTCCAAAGTACAGGATTCCGTGGTTGGATAATGAATGGTGGTCCGATCGCGATAGTATCAAATCCAATGGCAAAGTTTGATCGTGATGTTTGACCGGGTCCTAATTTGATATGATCTTGAAATTTGGCACTATCACTGACAATTATCCTGAATCCACCGGGAGGAATTGTTACCTCTTCACCAAAGAGAAATCCAGAGAAATCGACAAATTGAACCAACCCCGTATCGATATATGTGATAAAATCAAAATTGACTGTTCCTGTCGCTGGATCGAAGAAGAAATGTTTCTTCTGTGCCAACATCGAAAGTTGATAATAATTTAATACAACGATCGATAAAGGTAAAAAACTCGCGGAAGTAAGGTTACTGGTAGTTCCACTTGGTTGCGGCACCCATGTTCTTCCACCATTCACAGTTGACAATATTAATCCACCTTCACCAAAAATCCAACCACGATCCTCATCGACAAAGGTAACAGAATTTAATCTACTTGTTGTTCCACTATTTTGTAATGTCCATTTTTCACCATGGTTTGCGGTTGTGAGAATTACCCCATTATCACCGACAACCCACCCTGTTCGTTGTCGAAAATTTGGATCACGCGGTGCAAAAAAAGATCCACGTAATGTAACTGACACTTTGGTCGTTTCTCCTGCCCACGTCGTCCCACCATTTCGACTTATCAATATTGTTCCATTAGTTCCCGTAACCCAACCAGTATCGGCAACGAAATGCACTGAATAAAAATTCTCATTCACATAAGCATCACCGGGATATCTTGTCGACCAATTGACACCAGAATTTGTCGTCTTCAATATTGTTCCAGAATCTCCAGCAATATAGATCGAGTTGAAACCGATAAAAAATATTGAATTTAAATTTTTCGAGGCAACACTACCCGGAGGATTTTGTGTTCTCCAACTGAGACCTCTATCAATAGTTCTTCGGATAGTTCCCTGATCACCAATCGCATAACCAGTCGGACTTAGCGGCGAGAAGACAACATCGTTAAAATCATTTGATGTGTTTGCATTCAGCGGGGTGACATTTAATGTACCAGATGTATCCCTCACTAGTTTTAATACTGTGCCGCCCTCCCCCACAGCATAACCTGTGTCAGGGTATGGAAAATCCACCGATGTCAAATTCACAGACGTTCCGCTCGTTAATTGAGTCCATGCACCCCCATCGTCTTCAGTCCAGTGTGTTGTACCGCCAGAACCAACCACATAAGCCCTCGCGGGAAAAGTTGGTGCAAACCACCTTATCCGTTTGTCAGTGGGGTTATGAAACTCAATCCACGTATAGTTATAATATTTTTCAGGAGCGATGGTGAACAATTCTGTGACAATCAGCTCGTTACCCGACCGACGGTTAAACCCTTCTTCAGGTCCCTTTGTTATCAACTCACAACCCGATAAAAAGATGATTGAAGTAAACAGAAGTACAATCCCAATATGTAAAAACAATTTCATCTTATTCTCCAAAATTGATACCCAAAACAATGGTGAAAATTAAAATTGTAATTCAAAAGTGAACGAGTGTGTGCCTGGTAGATATTTGAAGTTGTTAAATCCATAGTCTAATACACCACTCAATCCCAATGAATTTAATTTAACACCAAACCCTGCTGTGACATTCTCCTGATCATATGCGAACTTCCAGCCACCACGTAGCGCTACGAGATTATTAAATAAATACTCCACTCCGGCATTATACTGTTCATCGGCATCGTTGAGACGAGCAATTTGAAAAGTTGTGATGAAGTGGTTATTCGCCTCTTTCATCACATCCACCAATACACCGAATTTCAATGCGGTCGGTAATGAGTATGTTTCATTAATATATTTGAGATCTCGACCTATGTTCGTCAATGAAACGCCTAAATGACTTCGTAGTATCGGGATATCATAGAGTGTTCCAATATCGAAAGCGAATGATCCCGCACCGAGGTCCGTGTTAAATAAATACGATTGGATAATTTTACCATTAATACCAACTCGGAATTGATCCGTAACTTGACGAGCATAGGCAATGCTGAATGCATAATCGCTCGCACGAAACGTTCTGCCGGTTCCTTCGGGATATGCAGGGGTAGTTTCAATGATATCATCCGTCGTCAGTATCGTTACACTTGCTCCGATAGCACCAATGCCCGGCAAGTTTTTTACAACACCTGCATATGAATGTTGAATGTCAGCAAACCATGCTGTGTAAGTAAACCCTACACCCAATTCGTTGACGGCGAGTATCCCTGCGGGATTAAATGCCATCGATGAGACTCCTTCCGCAACTGCTACTTGAGCACCACCCATACTGATTGCGCGCGCGCTCGTAGCGATCTTTAAAAATTGCCCCGTGACGGTTCCAGATCGATTTCCCGCATCCGCATGATTTACGAAAGTGAGCAAGAAGAGAATTACAAAGTAAAATCTTACAATGGTTTTTCCCTTTTCCATAGTATTTTTCTCCTTAAGACCCATTAACGGATCAATACAAATTTACCAATTTGTTTTCCAAAAGACGATTCTACTGTATAAACATAGATACCGCTCGCTAAAGCCCGGTTGCCTTCGCTGATAATATCCCACTCGACTTCCCCTAACTCAGGATTATATGTTCGGGAGGCCTGTTGGCCTGAGACAAATAATCCATCAGGTCTATTTTCAATAGTTGTGATTAAGTCACCAACAAGTGAAAAAATTCTAATTATCCATTCACCGCGAGGCATATGAATAAATTTTATACGCCGTTGGTTTTCCGTCCAATTTGGTGCTCTCCCTTCCCATCCTCCGCTTTCAAATGTATAGTCCTGGTCAACACGATAAGGATTCGGAACAACTAAAACCTCGTCTGCTTTGTTGGAAGCTGAAAATTCAAGATCAACCCTTGTGGCATTTTCGAGAATCGCTGATTCACTACTTTCAGTATACAATGTATCGCGTCGTATGCCAGCGCTCTCAGGGATTTCAATAATTGCGATATCAGGAATTCCAAACGAAGTCACCGAGTACCAATAACGCTTACCGCGCACAAGGTTTGAATCGATAAAGAACGAATCTAATCCAGTTTCATATCCAAATTCGTCCCCTTTCATATCAAATTGCTTGATCATCGTAAAGCTTTCGAGATTTGGGCTATCACCCGGATCTTCACTGCGATATAATCTATATCCTTCAAATATCCTTCCTCCTGGCAGTTTGCCATTTTCACAACGGTGACCAACTACACACTCTCCCGGCGTACCACAAGGGGGATTAAGACGGCGCCAATGCGTATCGGGTAATGCGCCGGCTATTTTATTTGAATCGTCCCAAACTTCCAATGGATTGCTTGGACCAACACTTCCTCCCCACTCTAATGTTGCCTTCTTAAAACCTTTTGTAATTCTTAACGACGGTGAAGGGGGAATAATCGGTGGAACATAACCACGCTTAAATAACTTTAACGCTTTCTGCGCATTTTCCTTCAAATTGTTGAACCCTTCTTCTAATGCGTCACCACCAATCAGTGCGACAGAAATTTTCAACGTATCGCCGGGCCTTATCTCATCAAAGGGACCAAATGAAAAAAAGAATCGCGTATCAGTGGGTGAGGAAGGAGATTGATCGGGTTTGATACAGTCAACGTAACCGAATCGCTCACAACTCATCCAGCTATAGATTATCGAATCAATTGAGCCCGGTTCTGTGAAGCCATGCCATTGGAAAGTGTATCGTAAATCATCCAGCGACCGAGGAGTGCCAAGCACGGTTAAACCCAATGGAGTGGAGCCTCGATGTAATGCATTGTGAATGTATGCCGTACGAAGATCCGTATAATATCCCGCAAAATTGGATTGGTAATAATTGGAGATGTTCACCGGTCCAACATCCATGTCAGCAAAGAATCCCACGAAGGCATCTTTAATGATATGTCTGCCGACGTTGATAAAATAATAATCGATAGGTAAAACACCTTCTGCAAATTTACCACTCCAGGCATAGCTCTTCTGAAAAACTTTGATACCCATCGGAAAATGTTGACTGTATATAGGTTGAGTGAATGTATCTGTGGCAGCACAATAAACGTCTTGATCTGAGGTTGCGGCATAATCCTCGTCGACATTCGGTTCACCGTGATCAGGGATACCATTATTCTGGGTATAGCGATCCCTATTATTTTTCCGAGGGAAGCTTCCACCCGGCTCTGGGTGACACCGATCTAATTTAGATGGCTCATAATTATCAAACGCTGGGTCGGGGTTGTTCACAGGATCGTAGGCACCTAAACAGCCCGTCTCTAAAGAGTCCGGCAGCCCATCTGCACCGAGATCGTGTTTGGTACGATCCCAATCCCCATCATTATCTAAACCGTCAAGCTCATCTTCATCGATTTTTCCGTCATCATCATCATCACATTGTCGTCTATTGACGGGTTTGCTTAGTAATCGAGGCGGATCAAAATTATAATCATACAATATATCGTTGGCTCGAGTGATCCAAAATCGATCACGGAGAGAATCCTTACGCTCCGGCAAAAAATATTTATTGGCATTATCTCCGTTGTATCCCTCGGTGGCTCTTCTGACACCGTCGATGGTACCTGAGATCCAAGGACCAGCACCATACAGATGTTCACCACAGGAACCAAGGGGATACTCTAACCCAATACCAGCAGTGCCGCAATCTTCTATCGGAGGGCTGCCATCCCACGCTTCAATGCCCATAGCTAATTGATTACTCAACCAAACTCTCATATTATAACCCTGTTTAAAATGTTTCGCCCATAATACAGTGGTTTTCGAAGGTGATAGATCACGAGTTCGAGCAGCTTTATCAACAGCGAAAATGTGTTCGCTGAAAATAAAAAATACACCAATGAGACATAACAGGAATTTCCGCATGTAAAGATATCCTTTAATCGTTCTGAATTTCAAATTTTAATTAATCCCAATTTAGTTTAAGACCAAGAATGATTTGGCGAGGGGCATCGAATAGTATAGGATCAATCCGCTTTTCAGTATCTGCCCAATTATAGATTTCCTTTGTGTCGGGGTCATAATCGCCATATTGAGGTGGACGTTGAGTAAGCGTGAATATACTACCTGCGATCACATTTCTTCGATTAAAGAGATTCGTTATATCGAATGTCGCAGATAAATTAATACTCTCTGTCAAGCGGAAGCCCTTAAAGAACGACAAGTTCACTGTGGAAGTATAGGGCGCAGTTTCATTGTTCTTGAGATAGGCATTTCTTACGGTTTCTCTTCCTCGATAAGGTGTGAATGGCACTCCGCTTCCAAAACTCCAAGTGAAAGATATACCATAATTGTTTACAAATGGAAGCCCGAAGAAATTACCCTCTTCTCTCGGTCCAACACGATAGGTCGCGAAGACATTCGCAGTATGGTTTTGATCCCAATCGAGTCGCGTCTCTCTGGGGAGTTGAAATTGTGGCTCAAATAACGCAGCAAGTGTGTTCGAGGAGCGTCCCTTTGCAATCTGATAAGAATATGTTACACTGAGTGAAAAATTATCGACCGGCGCTCTACTAAGAGTAAGATCGAAACCACGGGAGCTTGCATAATCAAGATTTCGGTAGACATTATTATCTGCACTTCCTCGTCTGACTAATGACGGATAATCAAAGATATCCTTATAAAAAGCACGCACAGCAAATGCCATTTCATC
>DASRUF010000071.1:0-3942 GCA_035655575.1 Bacteroidota bacterium
CTCATTCAATAACCTGCTGTGAATTTACTTTCCTCATTTTCTTAATCTCGCCTCTTCTTTTCTTTCCCTCAAGCCGTTTTTCTTTCGCTGCTTTCGGTATCTTCGTTGCAATCCGTTTCTTCTTTGGCTTAAGTGCTTTTCGTAGTAATTCTACAAAGCGCTTGATAGCTAATTCACGGTTTTTCCACTGACTGCGTGATTCATCAACAATGATGTGTAAAACACCGTCGCTATCGAGACGGCTTGTCAATCGCTGTAGTATGAGCTGACGCTGAGCTTCTGAAAGGCAGGGTGAGCGTCCGACATCGAATAGGAACTCAACTTTCGTCTCAACTTTATTCACATGTTGTCCTCCCCGCCCACCGCTCCGTGCGAAGCGGAATTGTATCTCAGAGGACGGGATTGATAATGTTGATGTAACGAGGATATCCATTGGTATAACACATTTTGGTAGTAATGTAAGAAATAGTTCCCATAGTTTCTTCCGAAGAATATTTTCCGTATCTTTTTTCCAAGAAATATCAGAACAAACATTGAAACTCTTTAAAGGGTAACAACGATGGTTGATGTTGAATTTTTTTCGAAGATTCCACTTTTTTCGTCGTTAGGGGAGGAAACTCTAACCGACATCAAGAGTCTGTGGAAGCCATTGAGGAAAGAAACCGGACAGCTTATTTTTAAAAAAGGGGATCCTCCTCAAGCAATGTATCTCATTCGTGGTGGTAAAGTGAGTATCTCTGTGTGGACAGAGGATAACCAAGAATTTCAATTATCTCTTCTCCATGATGGTGATTTCTTCGGTGAGCTTGCATTGATTGATGGATCGCCCCGGACAGCGTCTGCGAAGGCTGTTGAACAGGTGGACCTGCTCGAAATGACACGAGAAGACTTCTTGGATTTCTTACGGAAAAATCCCGATGTTGCTATTACAATGATGGGGGTAATTGCGCAACGTCTTCGTGACACAAACGAGCTGATCGAAAGGCGAACAACTCGTAACGTGAATGAGGAAATTCAACTCTATGCAAGTTTCGCTGATCGTATCGCTGACAAGCTTGCACGAATCACCGGAAGCTGGATCTTCATCGGCACATTCATCTTGATAATGATAGGATGGGTAGTTCTCAACACGTTAGCTCTCGTCTTTAAACCGGTCGATCCGTATCCATATATTTTCCTGAATTTAATACTCTCATGCATTGCAGCAATCCAGGCTCCAATCATCATGATGAGTCAGAACCGCGAGGTGGAGAAGGATCGCTTGCATGCCGAGCTTGACTATCGAGTGAACCTAAAATCCGAGCTCCAAATCCAGAGTCTCCATACGAAATTAGATGAATTGCGTGCTTCAGAGATTCACGAACTGTGTGAGCTTCAACGCGAACAAATTACTATCTTGAAAAACCAAAATGAAGTTTTAAAGAAAATGATTAAAGGTGTGACGTAATGATTGCGACCTTGGTGAGCGAATTATCGGTGGGTTGAATTTTTCATTTCCACGTCCGTCCTCCATTTCTTGCTTTTTCTTGTAATCCTCTGTAATTTCTATTAACCCTCACCAGCCCAAAGCCATTGGGATGGGAGGGTAAAGTGTTTTTATTCCACTCATTCGTTTCTAAAATGATTAAAAAGAGTGAATTCCAAAAAGTAGATTGTATTAAAAATGAGATTTATCTCTCTGAAACTTTTAATTCACTACGAGAGCAGGTAAAAAACCTAACAGTTGGAAATCCACTGACGATACGTGGTGCGGCTGGTTCTCTTCTTTCCCTGATTGCCCAAGTCTTGTATGAAGAGCAACCAAGGCAGATTCTCCTAATTGCGTCAGATGTTGAGAGGGCTGAAAAACTCCGTGATGATTGCGCTCTCTTGATGGGTGAGGAAAATGTGCTTTTCTATGGAGCGCATCCAGAACATCAGTTATCCCGCCAGAAAATGGGACTTGACTTGACTTCGTCTATAACTCAGATAGAAACTCTCAAAGCTCTCGCCTTAGGTAAGAATGTACTTGTTGTTGCCTCACCGTCCTTGATCTCGGAAAAAATTCCGTCCCCGGATTATTTCAATCGTTCTATCATTGAGCTTTCTGTAAATGATGAATATAATTTTCAGTCCCTTATCGAACAGTTGGAGAAGAACGGATTTGAACGAAAGGGCTTTCTTGAGAGCTATGGTGACTTTGCTGTCCGTGGGGGCATCATTGACGTTTTTCCATTTATAGGTGAGAACCCACTTCGGTTTGAGTTCTGGGGAAATAAAGTTGAATCTATTCGTGAGTTTGACGTACTCTCTCAGCGATCAATTCGTGAGCTACAGGGGGCAAGCATTGTTCCTTCATTGTCGACAAATTCTAGAACCAATGAGGAGCAGATAGAAAACAATAGCAGGGGAAAAGAAAAATCCGCTGCTTCGATTTTCGACTATTTACATTCTTCAGCATTGGTTATTCTCGATAACCCATTAGATATTGAATCGGAGATCAACAAACTGCATGAGGAAGGTGTGAGAAATCTTTTCAGCTTCAATGATATATCACAATATGCCAGAAACTTTCTCCTCATCATGCACGATCATAATCTTTCAGGGAACGCTAACGGGGTAATGGATTTTCAGTCGAAGCAGCAGCCATCGTTTAATAGCAGTATCAATACTCTTGTGGAGAGTCTTAGGCACTTATTTGTTGATGGATACCGAGTCTACCTCACATGTGATACTAACGAGGAAGCTATACGATTACAAGAATTAATTGAGGAAGCGATCACATTACCACAGGATGGTTCAGAGTCAAAGTCTCATGGATTAAGTAATGATCTCGCCAATCTCATGCCTCTAACAGAGAACATCTCAACGAGTCGATCTACGATCCCGTCGGGAGTCATCGACAAACCTGAAACAGTAGAATACAAAATTATTCCTGAAACTCTCCATTCTGGATTCATTTTTCCATCGGCTCGTCTGGCAGTGTTTACCGAACATGAAATTTTCAACCGCCTGAAGAGACGTGGACTTGTGAAGCGTCGTCGTTTCAAAGGGTTTTCGCAGAAAGAATTGCACCAGCTCAAAAGCAGTGATTATGTTGTCCACATTGATTACGGGATTGGAATGTTTGACGGATTGACAAAAATTAAAGTCGGTGGAAATTTACAGGAGGTGATGAAGTTACGTTTCGTTGATAATGATGTTCTCTATGTGAATCTTAATTTTGTTAATAGAGTTCAAAAGTATTCATCCCATGAAGGACATGTTCCTAAAATGAGTAAGCTTGGGATGCCAGATTGGAATCGCACGAAGGAGAAGGCAAAACGTCGTATTAAAGATATTGCCCGCAATCTCATCACCTTATATGCAAAACGTAAGCATGAACGTGGCTTTGGTTTTTCGTCGGACACACATTGGCAAAAAGAGCTGGAAGCGTCATTTATATATGAAGATACAGTAGATCAGGCACATGCGACTCAAGAAGTCAAGCGAGACATGGAAAATTCTTCACCAATGGATCGATTGATATGTGGTGATGTGGGATTTGGAAAAACAGAGGTTGCCGTCCGCGCAGCGTTTAAGGCAGTCATGGATGGTAAACAAGTTGCCCTTCTTGTGCCGACAACAATTCTTGCTCTACAGCATTATCATACTTTTGTTGATCGTTTATCGAGGTATACAACAAGGATTGAGAACATCACTCGATTTAAGTCAGCGAAAGATCAAAAGAAGATTGTAGAAGACCTTGTGGGTGGATCTGTCGATATCATCATCGGGACCCATCGACTGCTGTCAAAAGATATTATGTTTAAAGATCTTGGCCTGTTGATCATTGACGAAGAGCATCGTTTTGGTGTTGCAGCAAAAGAGAAGCTAAGACATATAAAAGCCACAGTAGATACTCTTGCTCTTACAGCAACGCCGATTCCCCGGACCTTACATTTTTCTCTCATAGGTGCCAGG
>DASRUF010000072.1:0-5166 GCA_035655575.1 Bacteroidota bacterium
AACATCGAGTAGTGCAGCCTGTTGTGCAATTTTTTCCTCCCCCTTTTTTCGCTGATCAATTTCACTCTTTAGCATATTGGTCTGTTGCTCAATATTATTAACCATGGCGTTGAACGCTTTACCTAATTCGGCAACTTCATCGTGTGTCGATACTGTCACTCGCCTCGTCAAGTCACCTTTTGTAATGTGTTCGACTGTTTCGACCAGATTGTTCAATGGTCTCGTTATCACAGTACTGATACCGAAGACAAATAACATTCCGACCACAAATATCAATCCACTCAGCATTGATATTGAAGCTTTATTACTTTGTATTTCCGTCTGAAGTGGCAATAAGGAGAGACCGATATACAATCGACCGATTTCTTTCTCGTGGAGAATGATAGGCGTGAATTCTCTGAAGAGTGTCCCATCCGGTGAGATATGATTTCCGTTTGACTCATGATAATTCATCGTTTCAGCATACTTCTGATTATATTCAGAAACGACCGTACCATTGGAATCTTCGACGACAAGATATTGCAGATCCCGATTCTGCATGGCGCTCGCGATGGCTTCGTCAATCGTTGCACGATCATCGAAATAAAGTGCTGAACTTATTGAAAATGCAGACATCTCAACAATTGTGTGTGCCCTTGCCGATATAATTTTCATCGATTGCTCTTCGATTTTCTCTGGTATGACAATATAGATAACAGTAGAAATCACACCGATTAATGCCGTAATTCCAATTGCCAATTTGAGCCTGATAGATGTTTTCAAACCGCTTGGATATATTTTTCTAATGAACCAATTCATTCGGGTACCGGCAACTCAAAATATTTTTGATAACTTTAATAATTGAGAGCTGAAATCAGCTTGCTCATCCTTCGACGCCGCGAGATTGATCAGGATTTGAGGTTTTCCCCCTTTTGTTCCAATCCCCACAGAAATCCCCGATTTGACATATTCCTCAACACCTGTCAGCGTGAGGATCCCCCTTGCCCGACTAATATCTGTAATCATACTCAGATCTACCGCTCTTATAGGTGCAACATAGAGAAAACTGACTTTCGCCCGATCAATTATTTTCACGTGATCTGCGTTGTCGATATCCATTGGCACCAAACGGACTGGAAGATTTGCGATTGGAACTCCTGAAGCTTCATTCACTGCAAACACGAACTCATTTTTCACGTCGAGCGACAATCTGAATTTACTTTGATAAATAATACCGATCGTTACAACGCTATCCACACGTTGTCGGAAGTTTCGATCAAACGGCAAGACCTTTGAGAATAATGAATATTGTAAATTCACTGGAACGGCAATTTCTTGAGCGTGAGATAATGCCATCATCGTTCCGACCAAGAATAGTATTAATAATCCATTTCGCATATCGTTAACCCGGCGATTGGATGAATCTTTTGGGATGCATGAATTCTATAACCTGTATTGTAGTTTGATGGACATATTCCGACGATTTTGTGCTATCGCAGGCTGCTGGTGTTCTAATCCACCCGGTGTTTCATAGCCCGCATCGAAAAGGTTTCTTAGATGTAAGGAACATTGTAAATGATTTAAAACCTTAGAGATATTGTTTTCACTTTTCAGTTGAGGTTTTATCAGAAAATTTAGCGACGTTAGAAACACGGGGTCCGTCGTCGAACCATACACTGCCGTTCTTTCACTTTCATAATTGAATTGTACCCCAAGACTGAAGTGTTGTAGGAAGGGGTAGACAATTCCGAGTCTCCCGAGATGGGATGGAGAATTTGTAAGATGTTGTCCAGTTATCGCATTTTCAGAACGTTGTATCGCATAACTCGCATAACCACTCATTCCTGAATTATGACGTAGGTTTAGTTCAAATTCCATCCCAATACCTTTTACCTCCCCGATGTTCTTAAACACCAAGAGCGAATCGATAAGATCCATCGAGGGATCGATGAGATTAGACATTGAATTTTCATAAATTGAAATTGAGCCCGACAAACCTTTACTCAGTCGTTGTTCTAAAATTACTTCTACTGTTCTGATCCTTTCAGGTTGGAGATCAGGATTCGCTTTCATCCCAGCGAGTGAATCCTCATAGTGCATTTCATACACATTCGGAGTACGATACGCTCCACCGAATAGGAGCTTTAGTGTGGAAGAATGAAAGGGATTGTAAATTACCGCGCCGCGTGGTGTGATCACTCCTTCAACTGTAGAATACTTATCCCAATGAAGACCAAACAAAAGAGCAAGATCTTCACGGACTTGAAATTCATCCTGTAAATACATCGTCACGTTAAAAAATGGAAAATTTTGATCGAAGTATGAAAATGTATTGTTCCATAAACGATAATCAGCAGAGTAATTGTTTCGATATTCGGTACCGATGATTAACCGATTATTTGATCGAATATCCCATCGCAACTGTAGTTCGCTACCCACTACATGATTATTCGTTGCATCGAATTGTAAATCATCCGTGTACGGATACGTACCCCCGTAATAATAACGATCGAAGAAGACTCGCATCATAACATTCTTGTCGGCGTCAAAATCATGATCATATTTCGATTCGAGGAAAGCACGTTCATCATAAGTTTTTGAGGCTGGATCATTGAAGACTGTCATATAGGACCCAGTAGGTATCCCTTTTTCCCGGGAAGAGATGCCACCTTGAAATGTAAATTCTCCTGTTTTCATGGTTGCGAAAATACCACGAGGTTTATCCCAATCCAAACCTGTCGCGAATCCATCATTTGTAGAAGGGCCATCATATTCCTGGAAGTATAAATCCTGCCCCTTCACATCGCTAAACATAGCTGATAGAAACACCTCCATACCGTTGTCAAACTCTTGACCGAGGCGTATCGTTGACTGACGAGATCCATAACTACCGATCTCTGCGGTAACTTTCAGTCCGTCAACGGTACTCCCTTTTTTTGTAATGATATTCATGACGGCGAACATAGCATTCGTACCGTACAATGCAGAACCGGGTCCCCGCACAATCTCGATCCGTTCAATCATGTTTAAACTCAAACCAAATTCGGAACCAATCAACGCAGAACCGTACACATTTTCATTCATCGAATGCCCATTGATCAGAAGTAAAATTCGGTTGTTATAATCCGTGGGACGACCGAATCCCCTGACCCCAACGTAAGCATAATTCCTGTCGTTACTGATGTAAAAACCTCTTACTGACATTAACACTTCATCGAGGGTTTGGTACCCATAGCGTTCAATATCTTCCGCTGTGATAATCGTAACGGAGGCTGGTGCCTGACTCGCAGTCTGCTCATATTTAGAAGCTGAACTAATTTTGACATCGAGTAGGGAATCCAAAGAAACATCAAAAAAATTGCGTTGACCCTCCTGACTTAATCCATGAGATTGGGTGAACAACACGATTCCAGAAAATATAACCAATATAGAAGTCCTGAATTGCATAACGATTTTCCTTCTGAATGAATTATTAAACAAATGATGTTGAATCATATCAAAGTCATTTTTTCCGATTAATTCTCTGAGTAAAAACTCTAATCAATACTATTCTCATCAGACAATACATGCCTCAACGTCCATGCCAACTAATAAATTGGATGATGAACGGAAATGTTTAGAAAAATATACCTATTCCAATGAAATTAGGGGAGGTGGTGACAGGAGCGTCAGAGCAGTTTAGAAAGGAAATTTTGAAAATTCTACAATTTTATCCTCAATCAGGTAAGCAAGGAGCCGGAAGAGCGAATTGGGTTAGGAGCAAAAAATCCTATATCAGCGACGAAGATTGGTAAATTTCCCTCGTAAGAGTGCTTTACAATGTATTTATCCCTTAGGCAACCCTTTCTTCGCAACCATCTCCATCACCTCGCAGAATCGATCGAGTTCTTTCAATGTTGTGTAAACATTTGGGGTGATGCGGATACCTTTAAATTCATCGTGGAGAATTCCCGTCGTAAAAATTTTATGTGCGGACATGAGATAACCAGTGAGCGCACCCGGATCAACATCGATGATTTCAATATTCGCAATACCGCATGACTGATTCGGTTCAAATGACGTGTGGAAACGAACGTTAGGCAGGTCCTTCAACTTATTCATCCAATAGCGTGAAAGATATCGAAGCCGTGCCTCTTTACGCTTTGCCCCTATTCCATTATGGAATATAATCGCTTCACCGATTGCAAGTCTTGGCGCAGCCGAGTGAGTCCCGATCTCCTCATATTTCCGAATATCAGTCGCCTGCTTTTTCTCCGCAGCCATGAGGGGCCAGATCTTTTCAATCTTATCGCGTTTTACATAGAGCAGTCCCGTCCCCTTAGGTGCATACAGCCATTTATGTAAGCTCGTACCATAATAATCGCACCCGAGGTCCTTTTGCTTAAAGTCGAAATGAGCAAACGAATGGGCTCCATCCACGATGACTTCAATGCCTTTCGAGTTGGCGAGGTCGCAGACAGCTTTCACCGGAGTGATCTGACCTGTTATGTTGATGACGTGTGACATGAGAATCAATCGAGTTTTGTTTGTAATTCCTTTTTCAAACTCGTCCGTAATATCGTCAAGTCGTTTCGGGGCAATCGGAACTTTCACCATCTTGAGCACCAATCCTTCTCGAAGTTCACGCTGTCTGAGTGTCGTCAACATGCGAGGATAATCTTGAGTTGTTGTGAGAATTTCATCGCCCGGTTTAAAATCCATTCCCATCAATAATATTTCGAGGGATTCCGATGCATTGCGCGTAATAGCAATTTCTTCTCGATCACAGCCAAAAAGATCAGCCAATCCCGTGCGAATCGTCTCTGATTGCGGTTCGAGTATCTGCCACATTGTGTACGCCGTTGCATCTTCTTGCTGCCAGATATATCGTATAAGTGCTTCCGTCACGATACGGGGAGATGGGGAAACACCTCCGTTATTCAGATTTGTTATTCCACGTGTTATGGTAAACGCCTGCTGAATCTGAAACCAGAAATCTTCGTCCGCTGCAACTTGTTCGGGAGTGAGATGTTCGATGCGCTTTACGGCAGCATGAAGATCATCTCGCAGTGAAGCAATCGATGCAGTGCAGAGAGTTGCTAACCCAATACCCTTTCCGACCGTTGAGAGAAAATCTCGACGACCAATTTCTTTTCGAATCACAGATGGTTTCATAAATCTACCCTTCATAAAAAGTTGTTTAAATCG
>DASRUF010000073.1:0-3832 GCA_035655575.1 Bacteroidota bacterium
TAGTATAAATGAAGTAAAACATGTTGCTCAATTAGCACACCTTCAATTCTCAGAAGATGAGCTAAAAAAGCTTTCCCATCAGCTCAATGATATACTCGAGTACATCCAGAAATTGAACGAGCTGGACACCACAACTATCGAGCCTCTTTCTCAAGTTATGGAATTAAACAACGTATTCCGCGAAGATGTTGTGAAGCCCTCCTATCCGAGGGAAGAGATGTTACAGAATGCGCCCCGAAGAACAGAGAAATTTTTCAAGGTGCCTAAAGTAATCCCAAATGAATCATCTCGGAAGGAGAATATGAGGTGATCTCACATCCGCATGTCGTAGCGATCATCCCGGCGAGATATGCTTCCACTCGACTTCCTTCAAAACCACTAATCGATCTTGCCGGCAAACCGATGATTCAACATGTCTATGAACGTGCAAAACAAGCAACGCTGATTCACCAAGTTCTGGTCGCGACCGATCATGAGCGGATTGCGAGTATAGTTGAACGATTTGGCGGAGAAGTTGTTCTTACTCCTTCATCGCTCCGCTCGGGTAGTGACCGTATAGCTTATGTTGCCCGTAATATTCCTAATGCAGATATTATCGTCAATATACAAGGTGATGAACCCTTAATTGTTCCCCAGATGATTGACGAGGCGATAAGACCACTGATTGAGGATTTCACAACACAACAAAATCAAATTAAATTGCGAGTAAGCACACTCATCAAAAAAATTTCAACGCCAGAAGGGCTAACAAATCCAAACGTAGTGAAGGTCGTTTTTGATTCTGGTGGCTTTGCACTCTATTTTTCACGATCACCTATACCATACTATCGAGATGGTCAGAAGAGTGCATCATGGCACTTTCATCATAATTATTACAAACATATTGGTCTCTATGTGTTCCGGAAGGATTTTCTTTTACAATTTGCCTCATGGGATGAATCGGCACTCGAACAAACCGAACAACTTGAGCAATTACGCATCATTGAGCATGGCGAGAAAATTAAGGTGATCATCACCGAACACGATAGTATCCCTGTCGATACTGAAGAAGACGTACGGAAAGTTCGAGATATTATCCAGCAACAATCACATTCTCACATCCATGAATAACGGCGATCAACAACAAACGTTTTTAGGAGTATTCCGAACAGCATTCGGCAGAGGTCTAGTGGTCATCATCCCAATTGTGATTACCGTTTGGGTTCTCAACATACTCTTCAGTGCAGTCGATGGTATTATTTCACCTCTCTTCGACCAAGCCCTTGGCAGACATATTCCTGGACTCGGATTTATCTCCATGGTTGTGCTGATTCTCATTGTTGGAGCATTATCGAGAAACCTGATCGGTCGAACGGTGTTCAAGGCATTTGAACGTATCATCTATACACTGCCATTGGCGAGAACAATCTACAGTGCTATTAAAGATCTCATCAACGCCTTTCAAATTGGAGGTAAGGGAAAATCATTTCGCCAGGTTGTTCTCGTTGAGTATCCTCGCCAGGGTTTATTCACAATCGGATTCATGACGAATGAGATGAAAATTGATTTTGAATCTTCGTCGAGCCAAATGGTGAGCGTTTACATTCCAAATCCCCCGAACCCCACTTCTGGCATTATGATCCTCATCCCCAAAGGCGATGTCCAAGTGATCGATATGTCGGTAGAGGAAGGTTTAAAACTCGTGTTATCGGGTGGAATTGTAACTTCAGGATTACTAACAATTAAAAAGCATTCATCCATTGAGAAGAAGCAAGGTTAAATATATTTTTATAACCGGCGGTGTTGTTTCATCGCTGGGAAAAGGTATTGCTGCCGCATCCATTGGATTACTGTTAAAAGCGCGCGGGTTACGAGTCACCATCCAAAAGTTCGACCCCTATCTGAACGTCGACCCCGGCACGATGAATCCGTTTCAGCATGGTGAAGTCTATGTCACGGATGACGGTGCAGAGACAGATCTCGATCTAGGACACTACGAGCGGTTCCTCGACGTAAATATGACAAAGAATAACAACACAACCACAGGACAGGTTTATTTTGAGGTTATCACAAAGGAGCGGCGTGGGGATTATTTGGGTGCAACGGTACAAGTAATCCCGCACATTACAGATGAAATCAAACGTCGCTTTGAGACTCTCTCGCAGAGCGGTGACTATGACGTTCTTATAACGGAAATTGGTGGAACCGTTGGCGACATCGAAGGCTTGCCATTTCTTGAAGCAATGCGGCAATTCATGTTTGCACAAGGCAGACGAAATGCAATCAGCGTTCATGTTACCTTAGTACCGTTCATTAAAGCCGCGGGTGAAATTAAAACAAAACCGACACAGCATAGCGTCAAGACCCTTCTTGAAATTGGCATTCAACCCGATATTCTCATCTGCCGATCCGAAGAACCGCTGACGAAGGAAGTAAGGGAAAAAATCGCTCTGTTTACT
Organism: Bacteroidota bacterium; assembly: GCA_035655575.1. Taxonomy (GTDB): domain Bacteria; phylum Bacteroidota; class Ignavibacteria; order UBA10030; family SZUA-254; genus DASRUF01. The sequence goes on from DASRUF010000073.1 coordinate 2,439, forward strand.
AATGTTGCAGCAGATTCCGTCATTGATGCTCACGATGTTTCAACAATCTATGAAGTTCCACTCCAATTTGCCAAAGAAGATGTGGATGAAATAGTTCTCGAGAAACTCGATCTCACATGCCCAAAACCCAATTTAAAAGAATGGAAAAAGTTTATTGATCGTGTCAAACATCCCACTGGAGAGGTTACCATCGCAATTTGTGGGAAATACACCGACCATCAAGATGCATATAAAAGTATTGCTGAATCCTTTGTCCATGCCGGTGCTGCAAACAACGTCAAAGTCGACATTGCTTGGATCCGGGCAGAAGATATCGAGCACAAGGGTGCAGAGCCAAACCTCAAAGATATCTCGGGGCTTCTTGTTGCGCCTGGATTTGGCGAACGGGGTATCGAGGGCAAAATCACCGCCATCAAATATGTTCGTGAGCATAACATTCCTTTTCTTGGGATTTGTCTCGGGTTGCAGTGCTCGGTTATCGAGTTTGCACGCAACGTCTGTGGCTTAACAAATGCGAACAGTACCGAATTTAAACACACAGACCAAAATGTGATTGACTTAATGCTTGAACAGAAAAAGGTTACAGCTTACGGCGGGACAATGAGGCTTGGCTCGTATCCCTGTAAAATTCTGAAGGGAACGAAAACTCACAAGGCATACAAGAAAGATTTGATCCATGAACGTCACCGACATCGTTATGAAGTCAATAATGCCTTTGTCAAAGACTTCGAACAACATGGAATGATCCTCAGTGGTGTTTGCCCAACGAATAATCTCGTTGAGATGATTGAAATACCAAACCATCCGTGGTTTGTTGCCAGCCAATTCCATCCCGAGCTCCGCTCACGTGCAACTAACCCACACCCATTGTTCCGAGATTTTGTAAAAGCTGCTCTCGAATATCGAGAAAGAAAAAATCATTTGGATTAATCATGTGAGGTTGAAGGCGATCCTTGCTCATGAGTTTATCACATTTTCTAAAGCCACCGTGCTCAAGTTGATGCCAGACCAACATGTGGAAACTGCTGGACAAGAAAGTCTAATTACAAATCAAGCGTTACTTCATCAATTCACCGACTTATCGGGGGCGCATAACAATTCCTCAATATAAAAATCTGATCTCTTCAACAGAGAGTCAATGTGTCTACAAAATTATTCTTGATTCCAATAGAAAAAGAGGTAACTTTTCCTGTGAAAAACGTAAAAGAAGGTAACCGAAACCTCACTCCGATTTGCATTGTTTACTTTTATTAACAAACTTCTATGAACCGAGCGCTTATATTCATCCCAAGTGCTATTTTCTTCATTGGAACATTTTTCACTATTATCCATCAAGAACATTATCCCAACTCTAATACTCAACAAATCGTTAAGGCAGAGAAATCAGGTGCGCT
>DASRUF010000074.1:0-4382 GCA_035655575.1 Bacteroidota bacterium
AGCCCTTCACATCGGTGAACATGATAGCAGCAAGTTTACGTACACCCTCAGTCGCAGGTGGACGTTGATCAGAGCCGTGATCTGTATTTGTATGGTCAGCGCTCATGGAAAATCTTCGTGATTATAGTACTAAAATCTCTAACGTAAATCAATATTGAACATAAGTAAACTCTTTCGTATATTTTGCCATCTTTTAACAATATTTATTTGATTTATGGTGCGCATCTCTATCGAACAATTACACAATCATGTCGGGGAAGAAGTCACAATTCACGGCTGGTTATACAATAAACGATCGAGTGGGAAGATACGCTTTCTCGTTATACGAGACGGAACTGGTCTTGTTCAGGGTGTCCTTGTTAAGGGGAAGATAACTGATGATACATTCGATGCGTTTGATTTATTAACTCAGGAATCATCACTTATCGTTCGTGGTAAAGTGAGAAAAGATGATCGAGCGCCCGGTGGACATGAATTAGAACTTTCATCAGTTCAGATCCTTCAAATATCAAAAGATTTTCCAATAACCCCGAAAGAGCACGGCGTAGATTTCTTGATGGATAAACGCCATCTCTGGTTAAGGTCAGCGAGGCAACATGCTATTCTTCGCGTCCGTCATCAAATAATCAAATCGATAAGAGAATTTTTCGACAGCAGAGATTTTGTACTTCTCGACGCGCCAATCTTTACTCCTGCCGCATGCGAAGGGACCTCCACATTATTCGAGACAAATTATTTCGATCTTGGCAAGGCGTATCTTACGCAATCGGGCCAACTGTATGGTGAAGCAGGAGCAATGGCTCTTGGCAAAGTTTACGTTTTTGGTCCGACGTTCCGAGCTGAAAAATCGAAAACGAGAAGACACTTGACCGAATTTTGGATGGTCGAGCCTGAAGTTGCATTCAACGACCTCAATGACAATATGGATTTAGTCGAAGAATTTTTGGAGTATGTTGTCTCCTCTGTGTTAAAAAAAAATGCGGAAGAATTGAAAACTCTTGAAAGAAAAACAGAGTTATTAGAAAACGTCAAAAAGCCATTGCCAAGAATCACCTATGATGAAGCAGTCGATATCCTCAGGAAAAAAGGAATCAATTTCGAATGGGGAAGTGATTTGGGTGGAACTGATGAAACTGTGATATCAGAGCAATTTGATCGACCCGTGATCGTCCATCGTTATCCAGCAAAGATTAAGGCTTTCTATATGAAGCGTGATCCTCAGAATCCTGATTTATCATTGGCGATGGATGTTCTTGCCCCTGAAGGATATGGTGAAATTGTCGGCGGAAGCCAACGTGAAGACGATTACGAGACACTCCTTCAACGGATTCGAGAGCATAATTTGCCAGAATCGGCATTTGAATGGTACTTGGACCTGAGGAGGTATGGCTCGGTTCCACACTCCGGTTTTGGTCTTGGAATTGAACGCACAGTTGCATGGATTTGTGGACTTGATCATGTTCGTGAAACGATACCGTTCCCTCGTATGATCTACCGACTTACCCCTTGAAATGACTCAATGTTGAGTGTCTCGCATCTTCGGAAGGAATATTCAACAGTTGTAGCTGTCGATGATGTTTCATTGCAGGTTCAACGTGGAGAAATACTCGGGTTAATAGGTCCGAATGGTGCTGGAAAAACAACAACTATTCGTTCTATCCTTCATATCATTCCACCCGATTCGGGGACCATTACTTTTGATGGCAAACCCTTCGATGAAACCATTCGGAATAAAGTCGGTTACCTACCGGAAGAACGAGGATTATATCGGAAGAATAAATTATTGAATACCATCGTCTATTTTGCAAGTCTAAAAAATATTGATAGAGACACAGCAAAACGACGAGCCTATCATTGGTTAGAGCGATTCGGCCTTCTCATGTATCACGATGCCAAAGTGGAAGAGCTTTCGAAAGGTAATCAGCAAAAGGTTCAATTTATTATTTCTATCTTACATGATCCAGAGCTCGTAATTCTCGATGAACCTTTTTCGGGTTTGGATCCAGTGAATCAAATCGCTCTCAAGGATATTTTTTTAGAATTAAAAAAACAAAATAAAGCGGTAATATTTTCTACTCATCAAATGGATCAGGCGGAGAAATTGTCCGAAACCATCTGCCTTATTAATCGCGGCAAAGTTGTCTTGGATGGGAAATTGAACGATATAAAAAATAGATTCGGACGAAAAGCGGTTCACCTTGAATTTTCAGGTGATGGTGCCTTTTTAACGTCTTTGCCTTCTGTCCGAAGTGCGATTGTATATGAAAATTATGCAGAGCTTGAACTCGATGATTCACTCCAAACATCCCTGCTTTTAAGCCAGCTATCGCAACGACTTGAATTAAGAAGGTTTGAATTTATCCAACCTTCGCTACATTCAATTTTTTTAGAATTAGTCGGTAGTAATGGCAAAAAGGTTGGGAGTGAGAGCGAATAGTTCATGAAAAAGATTATTGCGGTCGCCCGCTGGGAATATCTAGAAAAAATTAAATCAAAGGCATTTCTCATCTCCTTATTTCTTATGCCCCTGATCATGATTGCTGTGGGTGTTCTGCCTGTGATTTTAGCTGACCGCCCCGACTCTGAGACCAGAGTTATAGGAATCATTGATGAAACAAAGGAAATTTATCAACCATTAATACACCATTTAGAAGAACGTTTTAAACTATCTGACGGACGACCCAATTACTTTCTTCGTTCAATCGGAGATGAGATGGAATCGTTTTTAGACAAAAAAATACAAGCTGATTCCTTGGTCATTTCGGAAGAAATTCAGGGATATATCATTATTCGTTCTTCGGTAATGGATGATTCACTCTTTGAATATCGATCGAGCAATGTTGGTAATATCCGCATGATAGAAAATATAAAATCTGCTGTGCGGGATATTATCATTGAAAAAAGATTGAGGTCGCAAGGTTTGGATCCAGATATCGTCAAAGAATTGACATCACCTCTTGAAATGAGAACGATAAAACTTTCAAAAACGGGAAAAGAAGAAGAATCTGGTTTCGGACAAATATTTTTTACTGCATATACATTTGTGATGATGATGATGTTTCTTGTGTTAACCTCCGGACAGCTGCTCATCCGTAGTATGTTGGAAGAAAAATCGAATCGTGTTGTCGAGATTCTCATGTCATCCTGTTCTGCAACTCAGTTGATGGCAGGGAAAATTATCGGCTTGAGCGGATTAGGACTCACCCAGATTGGTTTTTGGGCGATCATTGGTCTCGCGATTAGTATTAAATTTGCGATTACTATGATATCACTTTCAAGTGCCTTCATCCTGTTAATCTACTTTTTACTGGGATACTTACTCTATGCTGCCATTTTTGTAGCAGCTGGATCTCCAGTTTCAACCGAACAAGAAGCCCAGCAATTGACTACTTACATCACACTTATATTAGTGATGCCGATTGTCCTTGCACTGCCAGTGATGCAGGATCCAGATTCAACATTGGTGAAGGTCTTGTCATTTATACCATTATTAACACCGACAATGATGGCATTGAGAATTCCGATACAGATGCCTTCTACGATGGAGGTTCTACTTACTATTGTTCTGCTTTCTGCTTCCGTCGTTGGAGCGATCTGGGCAGCCGGTAAGATATTTCGTACCGCAATTTTAATTTATGGAAAACGTCCAACGTTATTTGAGATAGTGAAGTTACTTCAAACATCATAAAAGGAAACTCCGATGAAGATTATCATAATTATTCTGAGTACGTTTCTCTTTGCTGTGAATTCGAGAGCACAGGTGGGTGTGCCGACGCAGGAGCATTCAACAGAACTTGAGCGCGCAGTATATGGTCTTGGAGTCTCAGCAGGTTATGTCAGCGGCTTTGGGTTAAGTTTTCGACATCATTTATCTTCGCCCTTTTCATATCAAATCGTTGGAGGGATAATTAAAATTGATAAAGCATTGCATTATAATCTTGGTAGTGTAATCGAATATGATCTCGTTCGAGGGGAAACAACGAGGTTCTATACTTGTGGTGGTGCGGGTTATTTTTATTCCGGTGAATCAGGAGGTAACGATTTAGATGGTCCTTTTCGCTTTGGAGTAGGAATAGGGATCGAAAAAAGTCGGCTCGAAGCTCTGAGTATTTCAGGCGAATTTATGTTTACATTTTTTAGTGATGGTACGGTTTTGCCTCTACCACAGATTAGTTTTCATTATTATTTTTATTGATAGTACAAAATATATTTGGTATCTTACATCATTCGAAGAATGAAATATCCCGCTAAACACGAATGAATTTCGAGACAATCTTCTTTTTCTTCATAGCTTCACTCTCTATCACTTCCGCAATTCTCATGATCACCAGTCGCAATCCTGTTATGGGCGTATTATTTCTAATTATTAATTTTTTTTGTCT
>DASRUF010000075.1:0-6164 GCA_035655575.1 Bacteroidota bacterium
GGCTGGTTTACACTTGAGAAGAAAGTTCCGGTGATTGTTCCCGCAGTTTGTTTCGGCATCATGGCAGGTTTACATCGCGGCAGTCTGATTTTCTTACCAAGCCTCATGCTATTAGGATTTCTCTCGGCAAAAAGAGATAAATCGCGAATGCTTCTTCTGCTTGGAGGTTTCTCAATACTCACTGTTCTTTTTTTTATCATCGTGAATTTCGATGTGAAAGAATTCATCAATCATCTCGAAACCGGAAGCGTAGATTTTCTTCCGCCGTTCTCAGTCGATAGCGGTTCATTTCCATACCCTATGTTCTCCCTGCTTCACCTTGTAGATTGGTTGAATGCGAATTTGTTAATCGTCCCTTTTGGATTACTCATTACTGTAGTACTTTTAGCAATAAATCGCAAAGAGACTGCTTGGAAGAATCCAGTATTTTTATTTCTCTTCGTATCAGCATGTTGTGGGTTACTTTTTACTTGGATTATCAATGCATCACTCGGTATGGCACGAGACTGGGATCTTCTTGCAAGCTTCTTTGTACCACTAATGTTTTTAAACGTTTATCTTTTAATTCAAACACGTTCGCTTGAACCTCGTCAATACATATTAACGCTCATTGTCGCGGTCACATTTATCCATTGGTCGTCCTGGATCGGCGTGAATGCGAACGCTCAGCGGCATTTATCACGTATCCGACTCTTAGATGATCCTCGCTTGCTTGCATTGAGTTCTCAACTGTTCTACAACGAAGCTCTTGCAAATTATTTTTTCGGCACGAAAGAATACAGCCAGGCTCAGATCTACTATGAAAACTTTATGAAGATTGATCCCGATAATCCGAGAATCCTCGGTAACATTTCCGATGTTTACAGAAAGGGCGGTGAAAAGGAAAAATATTTTGAAATCCTTAAACGAGCAACCGCTTTGAACAGTCCAGATCCGGGAATTTATTCAAACTTGGGTGTCGAATACGCAGCTCGTGGAGATACTGCCTCGGCAATAGCTTTCAACCAAAAAGCGATCGCGATGGACTCTACACAAGAAAAAGCGCATGCCAATTTGGGATTACTCTATGCGAGCCAGGATAAATTTGCCCTCGCCGATGATCACTTTATGAAAGCGATCAACTTAGGAATGAAGGAGCCGCTAGTATTTCGCTATGCTGCTGACGTGTGCGTTATGCTTGAGGACTTCCAACGTGCATTGAACCTGTATGATATTTATCTCACCTTCATTCCCGATGATCAACGGGTACGCAGCATTCGGGATCGAATCTATGAGAACATCTCCGCCAGTCTGAAGAAATGAGATGTTTGTGTAAGAACTCAACGAAGAATTATAGAGATGTGGGCCCTGCAGGGCTCGAACCTGCGACCCGCAGATTATGAGTCTGCTGCTCTAACCAACTGAGCTAAGGGCCCATGCAATTTCCCTTCAATCCAATTAAAATATAGCAAATATGCAGAGTATTTCAAAACTTCTCTATAAATTTCGTTGACTCAGTCCTGAGAATTTCATATATTGATAATACGAGATGCATTGATGTATTGGTCTGTTCCTGAATAATTGACTTACAACTTGCCGGGAGTCCAAGGTGCAATCAACTGAATCTACCCGCGCATCTCCTGTTCAACAAATATGTAATCACTTTTACGAGGTCCGTGCATGGCTCGATCAAAATATACTGAACAGTTTTGCAACTATTGCAACAAAAAAACGAAGATGGAGATGATCGGTGGGATGGAAGGAGTGAAAGAAAAGATTTGGTTCAAATGTACACGGTGTCATCACATGAGTTTGCTTGATTTTCTAGAGAGTACCGAACAGCCAAAAAATCTCAAAATCGATGCAACGAGTGCTACAATATATAATCCTGAGCTAAGTTTTAAAATTGGGGAATCAATTTTTCACAGCGAATGGAATGATGTGGGAACTGTAATGAGTAAGACAAAAACTTCAAATGGCAGCCAAGCCATCGTTGTTTCTTTTGAGAAACAGGGTCAGCGTAGATTGATTGAAAACTTGAAACCGGAAATAACATCTGATATCGGACACGCGTATTAACACACACGAAATAATCATGAGGGGAGGTGAATGGCATGGTTGGTATCGTCATTCAAGAAAATGAAAACATCGACAGGGCGATCCGCCGTTTTAAGAAAAAGTACGAACGCTCTGGAATTTTAAAAGAAGTGAAAAGACGCTCCTACTTTACAAAACCATCCATCAAGAAGCGGATGAAAAGAATCAAAGCAATTCGCAGAAACTACAGAACATTAATGGAAGAGATGTAAACAGAATCAAGCTTTACATCATTATAATTTAAAAGGGGCCTGAACTCAGACCCTTTTTTATTTTGTGTTCAACAGTCTTCCGTCAATATTTGAGATCATCAAAAGAATGATGGTAATAATTACGGAGACTCGTCCTTCAAGATCGATTCACCATTCCTCCTTCGAAAACTCAACCGTTCACTCACTTGCGGTATTCGAAACACACCAATCAACATGAGAAATACTGTTAACCCCCAGGCGCTTAGAGACACCATATAACCGCGATCATAGGAAACAGGTGCGTAACGATATTCAATAGCATGGTTTCCAACCGGAACAACAATTGATCGTAACACATGATTCGTTTTATATATTTGTGTTTCTTTGTTATCGATATATGCTTTCCAACCAGCTGGATAAAAGATTTCGCTCAAGACAAGTAATGATGTTGTTGATGAATATGCATTTATGGAAATCAAACGCGAAGAATATTTTGAAATACTAACCGAGGAAGAGTCTGATCTTCCAATTCTTATTGGTAACCCCTCTTCAAGAATCGCAGTCTCTTTTGGGTTCCATTGAGGTGAGTTCATGATTGCGAATGTTTCAGATTTTGATTTCGAGATAACCATAGTATCTACAAACCATACTCGTGGTAAATAAGTCGGATTGAATTCGATGACTGTCTGAACTCTCCCATCCTGAGTTTGTTGTTTGCCAACAAGATATTTCACGTTCAACATATCAATAACACGAGGATTGAACCGATGAAGGGCTGAGTCACGTAATTCCTGATAGATTTTCAGTTTTGCTGGGCTATACCCCTCAACAGATTGGATGATATTGTACATCATAAGATTTTCCTGATCAACATCACGAACAGGGAATACACGAAATTGACTCGTATCGCGCTCTGCTTGGAGTCGCTGGATTACATCATCGCTCTGAAATCGTTCGATTATGCCACTCTTCGATTTCGGATTAATGTACTTAAAATCTAATATGAGAAGATCGATAATGAGTAGACAAATTAATCCAAGATTCAGGGTAATCTGTTGAACCTTCCTTCGAATAAATAGAATTATTAATCCAATGCACCCGCTAGCTATAAGAGCAAATTTGATGTAATCTTTCCATAAGAGTTCAAACCTGAATTTTTTTAATTGGCTTAATACCTGGAAGCTCTGAGCGCCATATTGCTGTTGGTATTGCTGTAACTCCCCATCCTTCTGAAACAAGAAGCTTGCAGTAAAGTTATACACTGCATCATTGAAGATCATCCCAACAATTAGCACTAGACCAATTGTTATGATAACAATAGTTAATCTCTTTCTGATTCTTTGTAGATCAAATTCCTTGAGAGATTGGAGTTTTTCGGCTAAGAAGCTAAGCCCGAAAGCAGCAAGGATGCCAAATGTAATTGGTATGAGATGGAGGATCATCACAGGCACGCGAAACTTGTTGAAATACGGGAAATAATTGAACATCAAGTCGTAGATCAAAGGAAGGTGTTTTCCGAAAGCAATGAAAAATACAAATATCGAAAATAAAAGCAGAAACCACGTCATTGCATTTCGTTGATAAACAATAGCAATTATTGAGAGAAGTAATGGTACCAACCCAATGTAAAGGATTGAATTTGTGAACGGCATCCAACCCCAGTACGCCTTATCTTCTAGCCAGTTTTCGGGGTGTGGAACTATCCCCATGAAAGATGGAAGAACAAAATTCATTATTTCAAACGGATGAAATGACCAATTGGTAGCGTAATCATAGCCTAACCCACTTGTGGTGTTCGTCTCGCCTCCGCCGCGGATGGAGTATTGAGCATATTCCTGAGTCGGCAGAAAATGATATGCGTATGTGGCAAAACCTATTAAGAGAGCGATCACTAGCATTGCTCCTTTTTTTACAGCGACGGTGGAATACTTCTTTTTTACGTCAAGAACAATTTCATACAAAAAGTAACAACCGATAAGAAACAATCCATAAAAAGAGATTTGTGGGTGCCGACTGAGCAACATCGTACTCACTGTGGCGGCAAGCAATCCAAGAAACAATACATTTCGCTTGGTAAAGAGTAGATACGTCACAAGAAACAAGACTGGAATGTAGCTGAGTACCACAAGTTTCGAGCCATGTCCTGTCTCTGGTAATCCAATGGCATAAGGATTGAGCATCACCGTTAGAGCAGCTATCAACGATGCAAAATGTGAAAACTTGAATAGTCGAGCAAAGTAGAACATCGAAACTCCCATGATCAGGTACGGCATGATCATCCAGTGGAGATCCGCCCCAAAAAATAAAATAAGACCGGCCACTTTGACAACATATCCTTGGATGTAATTCACTTCACGAGGAAAAATCATCGTGCCGTTGAGCGGCATACCGCTAAAAATATACGGTATCCAAAGAGGCTCCACATCCTCAGTCTGCTCAATATATTCAATTGCTCGTACCCAACTCTCGTGTGCTGCCGTATCACCAGAATCAGAGAAGATCATATTATTAAAGACGATATCCCTAAACATGAACAGAAGTAATAGATAGAGTAGGAGAAAACAGAATCCGTCTTTTTTCCACGGAGGAAGTTTATCGAACCAAGATGGTGTATTCGAATAAGTTTTAAGTGACGTCGTTTGCTTGTCCTTTTTCATGATAATCTCTTGCCTATTAATTTCTTTTGGACATGGTTGATGACTCATCTACGAGTACACTGCGATAAATCTCCTCCAAGAGATGAACAACGATTTCCCAAGAATAGTGTGTCCGTACATTTTCCCATCCATGTTTTCCGATTGACATCGCCCTCTCAGGATTTTGTAATAACGAGCAGATGTTATCACTAAACTCTTGCGCAGAATTACCGATGAGAATATTTTTTGAATTTACACCTTTAATACCTTCAGCACCTACTTTCGTAGTGACCACTGGAATTCCTCGTGCCATAGCATGGAGAATTTTCACCTTTACTCCACCTCCATAGCGCAATGGTGCTACAAATACACTGCAACGCTGAAAGTAGGGAATTATGTCTTCAACAAACCCGAGAACCCTGATTGCATGATTCCGTTTTCCAAATTCAGATAATGCCAAAGAAGGATTTGTCCCAATAAGATAAAGCATCGCCTTCGGGAAACGCTGCGACACCAGTGGAAAGATTTCATGGCACAGCCACAACGCAGCATCGACGTTCGGATGGTGGGAAAACGTACCCACAAAGAGAATAGTCTGCGGGTCACGGCTTGCATACTCTGGAATACTCTTGGCAACGTCGACACCGCTGGAAAAGTAACTTATGTGCTTCATTCCGCTTAATCGTTGTAGCAACCTTTTGTCTTGCTCGGTAACGCTGAGAACATGATCGAATTGCTTCACGATCTTCGGTTCGTACAACGCCCATCGACACCATTCAATGAACATCACAACTTTTTTGAACGGCGATGTCGCTTTTTTATATCGCCGATATGCAGGCCGAAAAGAGACATCTATTTCATGCAAAAACGTTTTTCCACTTCGCACGGACTTCCTGTATTGAGCCATTTGTGTAAATTCAACCTGCACGACATCGTATGACGTACACTGAGTCAAACGCTTTATGAGGCGTGCCATTCGGGGATGACGAAACTTGCTCACATAATATGGTTGCCAAAAAATGATACTGCGCGCGAGTTGAAAAGAACGAAGAAGGACCAGATACGCATTCCAAAGATTATTCTTCTGGGCACCCTTACCCCGAGGAACAAAATGACATTCTAAGGGAAGCTTTAGCAGGTCCCTTGATAGAACAAGTTCTTTCTTATCACAAAATGAGACTAATGTGACCTCATGACGGGGCAAGAGATGCTCGATTATTCCATAGATAAACACACCACCGCCGTGACCGCATTGCGGATG
>DASRUF010000076.1:0-4057 GCA_035655575.1 Bacteroidota bacterium
TAAATGTTAACGGTGCTCGTATTCTTTTAGATTGTGGAATGTTCCAGGGCCGCCGCGCAGAATCCGAGAAACGCAATCGGCATTTACCCTTCGATCCAAAATCCATCGACGCCGTACTCCTCTCGCATGCCCATATCGACCACAGCGGGAACTTACCTCAATTGGTAAAACATGGATATCGCGGACCTATTTACTGCACACCCGCAACTTATGACCTTTGCCAAATCATGTTAGCCGACAGTGGACATATTCAAGAGCGTGATGCCGAATTCATCAATAAAAAACATGCCAAACGAAATGAGCCACTCGTAGAACCACTTTACACCGTCAATGACGCAAAAGAAACAATTAAATTCTTTCACAAGATACCATATCATTATAATTTCGAAGTTGTTCCAAGCGTTATAGCAACATTTGTCGATGCTGGCCATATTCTTGGTTCCGCATCAATCAAGATCAAGGCAAAGGAAAAAGCTTTGAAAATATCGCTCGGTTTTACTGGAGATATTGGCAGATCGAATATGCCAATTATTAACGATCCTCAATTCATGGGAAATGTCGATGCGCTGATCTGTGAGAGTACATACGGTGGCACGCTCCACGACCCGCCTACAGAGATGTCATCACAATTAGAACAAGTTATTACAAACGCACTCCAGCGTGGAGGGAAAATAATAATCCCTGCCTTCAGTGTTGGACGGACACAAGACCTTATTTATAAACTCCACTCAATTCGTGAGCGACATGATTTTTCTGACATACCGATTTTCTTGGATAGTCCGCTCGCTGTAAACGCTACTGATATTTTCAGACGCCATCCCGAGTGTTACGACGAAGAAACACTTGATTTTCTCATTGCCAATGAAGACCCTTTCGGTATGAGACAATTGCATTATATCCGATCTGTTGAAGAATCGAAGCTTTTAAATGAGCGAAAGAGTCCCTGCATCATCATCGCTGCATCAGGTATGTGCGAAGCAGGTCGTATCAGACACCATCTTGCAAACAACATCGATGACCCTCGCAATACGATTCTCATTGTCGGATACCAAGCTGACCACACACTGGGAAGGAAACTTGTGGATCAATTAGAAGAGGTAACAATCTTTGGCGATATTTATAAACGCCGCGCTGATGTTGTCGTGTTGAACTCTTTCAGCGCTCATGCTGATGGAAATGAATTGTTGAAGTATATCGGTCGGTTTGATCGGAAACAACTACAACAAATTTTCCTCATCCATGGCGAATTCGAACGTCAACAAGCCCTAAGGGGCGAATTGAATGAACGCGGATATAAGCATGTAGAGATACCAACCATGGGTCAAAAAGTAGATCTGTAAAAATTCTCCGTTATTGCAGTTCACAAATATCGGAACATGGCAACCCTCATCTGTGGAACTCTAAGAAAAATCAATTCAGTCGAGATTTTTTTAAAATAACCTGACATTGAAATATCGTCTTGTATAAATTCGCTTTATTATCTCTCAGTCAGTCAACAAGAATACTTTTTAGCGCTGTTCTCTTCAGTACAAAAATCTTACTTGCCCAAGAATACAAAACAACACAGGATGTCATCTTAACCAATCCACAGGTGAATTTCTATTCCATCGGTTTTAATAAAGCATTGAACACATACCATTGGGAAGGGAATACATTATACAGTAATACATTTGGACCTTTGAGTTTACATCTTAACGAGCATTTCCGCTCAAATTTGATTCGCACCGATCGAAAACTCATAACCGACGAACAATCGCTTGAGATGTCCCTGAAGCACCGATTTATTAATACTCTGTCTGCCTCAGCTCGCATTTCCTCCTTCATTCTTTCAGACAATAAAAGTATCGGCATCAGTAATGCTTCTTCTCATGGGGTTTATGGTGGACTGGAATATACCCCGGTTAAGCAAATTCACATTGAACCTCTCGTTGGCTTAAAGATTGACAATCAGGTTAACCAGAAAGATCGGGGAACATCGTATTCCTTGGGGCTTACCGCTGACACAGTTGAATTCGATGGGTACGCCACAAATCTTCAGGGAAAAATTCAATACGACCAAATAACACCGCGGACCCTTGAGATGCGAAATATTGCCTTCAATGTTAAGAAGAATTTCTTCAAACAAACCCGAAACACAGCTCAGTTTCAATATTATCGGAGTCGTCGAGAATTTTACTTCCCCGCCGATTCATCGATACTCAACATCTATAGTATCACGCACAATATAGAATCACGTATTGAAGACGCTCTCACATTTATTGACTCCCTCACTTATAATTTGAATGAACAAGCCCTTTTAGAATTCCAGGGAAATATCTACTCGAGAGATATTAGTAGGGAAATACGGCACCGCACTTTTTCAGATACGAGACGACCATTACTCAATACTGATATCAATGAAATAAAAATTGAAGGAAGCACTCGCGCGATTTATACAACTGGAAATGACTTCACAAGCTCCCTTCAATTTTCCTATCAGGAGAGAGAAGAGAAACACCGCATTCAACGGGAGGAGGCTATTCCACAATTTACTATTGACTCGCTTGGACGGATAGAGGAACGAAAAAATAGCCATTCTCGGCGAACATCACTAATATCGCAAACCATGATTGGCTTATCCAGCTCACACAGGGTCACAATCTCTGGGTCGGGAAGTCTGCTTCGGTACGACACCCCAAGTATAACGAATGATGATGACCGAGATGAACTCTGGTATGTGTTGAATGCCCGAACTTGGCACAGGATTAATCAACATTTGAATCTCCAAGTTGTAGTAGATGCAAATCTCACTCACCTTGTCTATCTTCTCTCAAGCCGCAGCGCTGACAATACATGGAATCGAATTTTCCGCCTTTCACCGAAATTAGAATACACTCCATCAGATGATTTCACAACAACAAATACATTCGAGGTCCTCGCAAATTACACTGTGTATGATTTTGAATACCCTTCATCTTCCATCCGCAGTTTTGCATTTCGACAATTTGGGTTCAGTGATTCTTCCACTCTCAATCTCTCCGATCGTATTTCTTTGGAGTGGTTTAGCTACATTCGACTCTACGAAAGAGGGGATTTTTTGTGGACGTCATTTTCTGAACGACCTGTCAATTATTTTGAGGACAAGACTTACATCAGTTCTCTGCGATACCGAATGAGTGAGGGCTTGCTTTTTAGTATCGGTATTCGTTATTTTAGTCAAGCACGATTCAAGTATAGTGGAAGTGAGCGTATGCTTAATGTTTATTTACGTCGAATCGGTCCCACTGTAGAAATTTTATGGAATCCAAGTAACTATGCATCCCTCACAATGCATGGATGGTATGAACATCAGTCACAAACAAATGTCGCCAGTCGCCCTTACGCACATATGACATTTTCAATGGTTGTACAAATATAGTTCATGTCCTCAAATGCCTAAGAAAGAATTTTTAAAATTTGTTCTCGTTCTTACGAGTAACCCTTCGCAAATAACCCGCGTTGAAAAATTTCTAGAGAGAGTTAACCATCGGTTACGCCTCGACGAGGTGAAATTCAATAAGTTCTTCGTGGCAACAACTGAGGCAGTCAACAACAGCATCATTCACGGCAATAAACGTGACCCTAAAAAAAAAGTTGTTCTGACATGTGAAGTAAACAATTCCAATCTTATTGTACGTGTCCACGATGATGGGACGGGTGTAGATACAACAAGATTGCCCAATCCGTTGGACGAAAAAAATCTTTTGCGGGAAAATGGTCGAGGCGTGTTTCTCATGCGCTCACTCATGGACAGCGTTGAATTTGGTGTAACGCCCTATGGTGCTGAAGTGATAATGACTATGGCGTTAGATACTTAACATGCCACGCCAAGGCAACAAAATCACGGATTAAAACTTAAAAGCCACCACGAGAATCTCGCGATGGCTTTTAGGTTCTTAGATAAACGACTACTTCTTAGAGCTTCAACTTCTGGATATTGGCTTTTACCTCATCAGCAGATTTTGTTAATGCCGTCTTCTCTTCTTGTGTTAATGGAACTTCAACAATCTGTTCAATTCCCTTCTTTCCCAACTTCACC